>JAIPIM010000235.1 GCA_021734725.1 Minisyncoccota bacterium
AAAGAGCGATGTAGCGAAGTTTTTCGACAGGCAAGATGGTAGCGACCGCTTCACGAATCAGAGGAAACATGTTCCTCAGGCCGGCGTGGTAAAGAAGCGGTTCGTCATCCACGATGAGGTATTGGTTAAAAGAGAACCCACCTGCACCGGGAATCTGGACCGGGGTGTTGATGCGGTAGATCCCGGTGGCCACCTCATGCACATTCGTTCCTGACTGACTGTTTGTGACTGTCATCTCGGTCTCCTTTGCGTTGATGCCGTTTCTCTCGTGGTGACACGTCTCTCGCCCAACGAGCTTGTCGAAAAACAGCCTTTCAGCCGGATAGTGCGGGTCCCGGCGGTACTTCTCGTCAAAGATCGTCGTGTCGATGCGCTCTTCAATGAGTTGATGGATTGCGTATTCGAGTGTGCCGGACGCCAACTCCTCGATTCCAAATGTGAACACTGGGAAGACAAAGAAATCTGTATCCATGGCGGGGACAGGGTTACCGCTATCCCGCCACCACCACGCGACGCGACCACCGCGAAGCCCCGCCGCATCGCGTGCAACCAGGGCTCCGAGTTGAAGGGGGCCTACCCGAACCTTAGTTCCAGCACCCACTCCCAGGGTTGCAGTGCAGATGTCCGCTGCGTCACGTCCACGATCAACAAAGTAGCCACGGGCACTTGTGCATCCACTCATGCTTGCCATAAACATGAGTGCGAGAATGACTTGGAGTGCTATCTTCATTTCATCAACGTCCACAATCAGGCTCCGAGGGGGCGCGTCCGCGCCATAGGTGTTAACTTAACGCGCTGATTGTGAGTATCTCCACGTCGAACTGTCCAGTCTTATTGAGCATCTCCAGCGTCGTTGGGCGGGATGGCTGCGTGGACTTGAGGCAGCGGCGTGCAATGTGTTGAAGTTCTTTGGTGAAATAGGCGATGGCCTGCGCGACAAAGGCCAGCAACAGCCCCAGCAGAGTGAACGCACGCTCCTGAATCCGCTTATAGAGCTTCTCCATGCTGAGTTCTTTGCGGTGTTGATTCCACAGAGGCCGGTTGATGAAAGATTGGATACGATGAATCAGAACCGCGTCGGAGAGCATGCGAGGTCCGATTTCCTCACGATCATGAAAAGCGAATGTGTAGTCGTGCCTCTCCTGTTCAGTGCAGCACGAGCGGAACATGTCGCGCCAGCAGCGCGAAGTGCTTGTCCTGCGAATACAGTTCAAGACCGTTCTGGATTGCGTGCTGCGCAATCATCAGGTCGGGAATGCCGACCTTGTTGATCCCGTGCCTCAGACAGAGAATCTGCATTTGGACAATGTCATCCCAGTCAGTGTCCAACGGCGGACGAGCAATCTCTCGCATCAGGCCGATGAGCTTCCTCTGGCGACGGAGATGCAGAGCTGGAATGAGCTCCGCCAAGATTAGGTCGTTGACGACCACGAGGTCCTCTTCGATCAGGAGATCGAGTTCGTCGTGCCCGCGGGAACCGCGGAAGTACTCAATCCAGATAGAGCTATCGACGAGGACACTCATCGACGCTTCCTGAGGGTGTTCAAGTCCACGTCCAGATCAACCGTGCCCTGAAACTTCCGCAGTCCCTGGATTCGGTTCTTGCGCACATATTCCTCAAGCGCCGTGACGATGACAGCCGTCTTCGTGCGATGATGCGAGACCTTCATCGCCTCGGCGACGAGTGGTGAGGGCAAATCAAGGGTCGTTCTCACGCGTACCTCCATGCATAACAGCGGTTCACTGTATGCATACATACTATGCGCATGGGCGGCACGGTGTCCATCCATTTCTCTGGCAGACATCCATCAGGCGTCGCTTGCATGGAATGGGGCGCATCTGCGATTTGGTGTGCCGATGCGGAGACCTTATGATAGCCACACAGTGCGAGTACGATTATGAAACAGTTGCTTGTAGCACCGACCTGGAGGTCCGTGCTACGGGGAGCAGGCCGTTGCGCGGCCCTCCCGGGCGGCGTGTGTTACGTCTGGTTTGCAACATAATCGCAGATGCGCCCCATGGAATGGTTGGCAATGCTATGGTGTTGCGTTCTCGCAGTCACCTGAATTCCTGTGGGCCAGGGCTCTCCTTAGTGCCATCCCGCCAGCGGCGGTCAGGCAGCTGCCGGGATAGCGATTTGGACCGCCAGGCGTCTCACCGGGGCCGGCTGAAGCCAGAGTGGATATGGAAAATCACCTGTTTTCCAACGGAGGACTTTTTGTGCTTGCCGGGGGCGGGCTTAATGAGTGTAGTGGACTAATTGCCTGTCACCGTTCTTTTGGATATAGTGGCGAAACGACACCGGCATCGATAGTTAGAACCTCAATAGCTGTCGCGGCTCCAGTGACCGCGGGACGGCGACAAGCCACTCCTGCAAATAGAACATGACTGAACTTGCGCAGCGGGAGATGAAATCATGAAAAAGAGTGCAGTCCTATTCGGGGTGGTCGGGCTCGTTGCCGCCCATGCTTACGCCGCCTCCACGATCAATCCAGTCAATCGCCACGCCCATGGCGCCAACATAGGCTGGATGGATGCGCGAGCCGATGTCACCAATGGGGTCGTGATCGGCCAGTATGTCTGCTCGGGCTACATCTATGCCGCCAACGTCGGTTGGATCCATCTGGGCAACGGTTCGCCGGTCAACGGCGTCGAGTACCAGAATAATTCCGGCGCGGACTACGGGATCAACCACGACGGCACCGGTAACCTGCGCGGCTACGGCTACGGCTCCAACATTGGCTGGGTCAACTTTGAATCCAACGGCGATCCGAGCGTGGATCTTTCCTCTGGAGCCCTGAGCGGATACATCTGGGGGGCCAACGTCGGCTGGATCAGCCTCTCCAACGCCTATGCCATTGTGCAGACCGACATCCTTGCGGCCGGAGCAGACAGCGACAACGACGGTATCGTCGACGCGTGGGAATACGGCTACACCAATACGCTCGCGGTGCTGACCGATGGCGGGACCGACTCCGACGGCGACGGCGTGCCGGATGTGCATGAATACGGAGCCGACACCGATCCGTTCGATGCCGGCGACTACCTGGCCATCATCGACTTCCAGGTGGATGTGGCCACCAACTGGGTCACGTGGCCGGTCAAGGCCACGCGAGTCTATACCCTTTTGCATGGCACGGAGCTGAGCACCGGTGCGGTATGGACAACAACCGGCTCGCCCTTCCGGCCTCCTGCCGACACCGATGTGCAGCAAGCGGTCACAGGGGTGACCGACACCAAACGTTACTACTGGGTCGAGGCCGCGATGCCACTCGGTTTCTAGGGTATTTCATCAGATAGGTTGAGGGCAAAGACGCTTTCCTGTAGACTGACGATTTTTACAGGCTAAGCCAATGAATAGAAAGGGGCGGGCGCATGAGGCGGAAAACAGTATCGGAAGTCGCGGTGTGGATGGTAACGGCTGTGGCGGCTGCGACGGTGTGGGGGCAGGGCATGCTCGTTCCCCCGGGATCGCCCGCTCCCACCATGCGAACCCTGCTTCAGGTGGAGCCGCGAACGCCGATCGACAGCATTCCTTACACCGTAACAGAGAGCGGCTCGTACTACGTCACCAGTAACCTGGTCTCCACTGGAGACGGGATTACGATTCAGGCCAGCTATGTCACGGTCGACCTGATGGGCTTCACGCTTGAAGGCGACAGCTCCGGTGGCAGCGATTACGGCGTTTTTCTCAATGGGAATACGAATGAGCTGGATTTCCTTCACGGCGTGACAGTCATGAACGGCATTGTCCGCGGTTTCTTCGACGGGCTGCGGGTCGAGCAGTCGCAGGGCTGTCGTTTCGAGCATCTGGTACTGACAGGGAGTACTCGAAACGGTGCTATCTTCTACGGCAACTTCAGCCAATGCTATGGAAACGTTGTCGAGGACTGCAGCCTCCGAGACAATGGTGACTATGGCATTCGTTTAGAGTCATACAAGGGCGATTGCAGCGGCAACCGAATTCTGCAATGCAATATCGACCAAAACGCAAATGGGGGGGTGTTCTTTAACGCCAGCGGCGGCGTGTGCCGCGGCAACAGTGTGGTAGGATGCACCATGGTGGGCAACGGGTCGTTCGGGATCTCTGCTTACGCTGCAGACGGAAGTCGGTTCGAGCGCAATCACTTCAGCGCGCAGGTCGGCGCCACCACCTACGGCATTCGGTCGTACGGCGGCCCCCAAAGCTTCATATTCGGGAACACCGCCTGGGGCAACACCAACAATTTCGCGCCCAGCGGGGCCGACACTTACGGCCCCATCGTCACGACCAGTGGTGAGCTCTCTGCATCCGACCCGTGGGCCAATTTCTCTCGATAACGTACTCGCGCTCTCCGGCTCGCCAATCCCGGCGGAGCCGTCCCCGCATCTGGTCTCGCGCCGCGAGGATCGGCGGAGGAACCCCCTCCGCCTCCGAGTGCGAGTAAGCGCTGCGAGTTCTTTTCCATCGTGTCGAAGACCGGGTAGGGCAGGAGCCTTGCGGCTCCTTTCTCCCTAAGAACCGTGCGTGAGACTTTCACCTCACTCGCCCAGCCATTGGCAATTGGAGTGCACGCTGAACCGCTACCCGGTTCTCCCTGGCGGTCCGGTCGGCGCAGCCCACGAGCAGCAAGAGCAGGAGTATTGTTCCGATCTGTTTCATTCTGTGGGAACGATTGAATGACCGGACCAGTGTAGCCGCGTTTTCGCGGCTGTACTGGGTACGTGTCGATTTTCATGTTCGGCTAATAGTGGTACCGCGCTTGTGCAATGAGGATTTGGTTCTTTTCTACAGAGTACACTAAGCGGTGCTCATCTGTGATGCGCCGTGACCAGAATCCTGCCATGTCGTGCTTTAGCGGCTCTGGTTTTCCTATGCCATCAAACGGATCACGTTCAATTTCCTTGATAAGGCGAATGATGCGTTTGGCGAGCTTGCGATCGTGATCTACCCAGTAGGTAAAGTCATCCCAGCCATGATCAGCGAAAACGATCTTCATCACAATTCCGGGAGTTCGTGTTCGCAGCCGTTTCCAGAACGAAGCTGGTCAACGGCTTCTCGCAAACGTCTTGCATTCCTCGGACTGCGCAGGAGGTATGAAGTCTCTTCAAGTGACGTATAGTCCTCCATCGACATCATGACAACTGCTTGATCTCGCCTCCGAGTGATGACAACTGGGTCATGGTCTTCGCAGGCGCGTTGCATTGTCGTTGCCAGGTTCTCTCGGGCTGCTGTGTAGGTCATTGTTTTCATATGGACAGTATCCCGTACATAACCGTGAAATGCAACATCTATTTTGAGCAACGAACGCTGCCGTTGAGGCGCTCCGGGGAGGCCGTTCGCGGCCTTCACGGAGTCGCCTCCGACGGCTTGTTGTGCAGTCTGTTTCTCACGACGTCAACGATGCTCATGCCTTCTTTCACAAGTGGTACGTGCTCGCCGTACGATCGAAGCTGGAGCCCATCAAGAAGGTTGCACGTACCTTCAAAGCTCACATCGCTGGCATCGTCAGCATCTTCAAGCATGGCTTCCGTAATGCCCTGGCCGAAGGCGTCAACAGCCGCATCCAACTCATGGTGCAGAAGTCCTGTGGCTACCGCAACCGGGAGCGTCTCAAGACCGACATCCTGTTCCACTTCGGCGGCTTGAGCATGGATCCGCTACCCGTTCAATGAAAAATCCCCCCACAAACCCGGAAGCGCCTAGCAGAATGTCTACCATTTATGTTTGATGAGGTGAATATAGTTCACCCAAGTTCCAGCTCTGAGAATGATTCCCGCAACGTAAGCCTTTTAAGAGAGGACGTCTGTTCCAGTAATGTTCGTTCGCGGTCTTTAGCCATGACTCGAACACCAGGAGCTTTATCTATCACAAGCGTTGCGACTTCCGGTGCCTGGTCTGCATTGCTATCCCGCACGAAGTGTCTAATAGTGAAATTCTTAACTCGAGTTTCGCAATCAATCAGTGCCTTGCGTGCTCCAGGAGTACTCCACCATACTTTGATCTCATCAATTTCGATGTTTTCGATGCAGCCGACACCCTCCGCAAAATCCTCATCCATGAAGAGTGGGGTCCTGCAATAACGGGCAGCATCCATGTTAATGGCAAAAGCGCGACACCCCGCGACTACATTTTCGAAACGAATGTTCCGAATGGGTGAGACATAGCTCAACATCCGGATAGCTGTATGGCAATCTTCTGCATAGAGATTACGAAAGATGATGTTCTCAATAGGACCGCATACCATTCCGCTGTTCTCAAGGCGGTGCATCGCGTCGTCAGCGTTGAGCGCAATTAGGTCATCATTGGGTTGGCCTTTGGTGAGCGCCCGAATATCTTCTACGACACCGTTCTTTACAAAACC
>JAIPIM010000236.1 GCA_021734725.1 Minisyncoccota bacterium
AGTCGGCAAGCAATAAACCGCCACCGCGCACAAATGTTTCGATGGCCTTTACTTCGGCATCCGTCAAAGACTGCGACAGCGGCAGAACCAACACCTTGTAGTTGTCCAGAGCACCGTCTTCAATCTGCTCGGTACTGACAAATCGCGGTTTGTGTCCGGCGTCCGCCAGCAGGTTCATAAACGCGCTGCCAGCGTTGGCCGTGTGCCCGATGTAACCGGATTTCCGCGTCCGATAACTGTTGCGCACGCCGAGCTTGTTAATGTGCGCTTCGACACCGCTGGATGGGAAAGAAAGAGCCAGTGACCGCGACGAGTAATGAATGGCAATCGGCGAATACTCCACGGTCGCATTGAGCAACAGCTTGTCCGGCCCATCCTGTATCTCGCGGATCGACGCGGTCGCGGCCGCATACTTCGGCGTGGGACGCCAGTCATGCTGAAGCGCGGCATACCAGTCATGCGTGGCGTAACTGTGAAAAAACCCGATGCTGTTAAGCCCATGGAAGAGAGCCATCCATGGATAGCTGCCCGCAACGGCGGGTACAGCATCGGAATCGTACGACATCCAGAAACCGCCGACGGTGCCCGGACGTCGAAAATCGATACCGGCGCGCCAGCTGAAAAGCTTGTTGTCGTGATCGATGTGCGGATAGATAATCATAACGTCCTGGCTGGCCTGAAGACGCGGCCAGTTGATGCCGTCGAAACACGAGAATTTCTCGATCCCGTCAATCCCGAAACGAGCGTCGGGATAGTGCTCGTTGACGGAACTGTTCAGGCGTTCGAAGTAGCCGCAACAGGCATCTTCCAGGAAGAAGCAGTAATCCAGCCACGGGGCGCGCGGCTCTTTCGGAACATCAATGTCGCCGGGTATTTCCAGGGCCTCGAACGATGCGAACGCCGTACCCCAGGCGCGGTTCAACGACCCGATATCATTATCGTATACATCCTGCAAGTACCTGAGGAAAGCGTCGTGCGCCGGGCCACTGGAAACATCCCGGACCTCCGGAACCCAGCCGCGAACGAACAGTTCGTCGCCGTGGCTGAATGCCCATTGCCCGCCCAGCGCATCGCTTTCTTTGGCAAACTCCATTAACGTTTTACGATTTTCCTCGAGGTACTCAGGGCTTGCAAAATCCGCCAACTGGGTGGGGCTCTTCTTCCGCGGGGCTGTGTGCGTGATGCTGAACAGTTCGAAGTTTTTCTTCATGGCGGCACGCACGTAACTGGCGCCGCTGCCCGGACTGAAAGCACAGTTCTGCCCAAGCTCGGCATGGCGCGCGTCATGCATGTTCCGCCACCACCGGTCGTGAGCACCGCTCCAGAGAAAGAGCTGAAATTCATCCAGAGGATGGGGAAGGCGACGGTAGACGACGGCGTAACTCGTACGAAGCGGAGCGCCTTCCCGCATAAGTGTCGCGTGCACCTCCTGGTAACGACTGCGCGGCAACGGCGCCGGCAGGCTGATGTCGGTCGTGTCCGCGGGAACGTCCCGACGCGCCACCTCACGCTCCCACGCGTCCGTTACGCTCACGAGCAGACGGTCCCCTTCCCCGGCGTTCTCCACACGCAGAGCCGCCTGTATGGGATCTTCGGAACTAAACAACGATTGTGACGGCTCGATCGTCAAAGTGGCCGGCGAAATAATCTCGACTCCGACAGCAGTGGCGTCCGCCCCCCTAACTTGAGCATATACCGTATATTTCCCGGCCGGAAGCGGGCCGAGCGTCAGTTCAACGGTATGATCGCCTTCGCCCGCATCCAACTCGGTCCGCGCACTGGCAACCACCCGCCCGCGGTCGTTGGTTGCATAACCATCCAGGGTGCCTTGAAACGATTTTGCGGACTGTAAAGAAACCGGTACCGTCAAGCCTTTGGACTCCCACTCCACAGGCTCGGTCAACGCAATGTCAACAATGCGAATAGGGACCTTTATCCCGCTGACTTCGCGCATGGCCGCATAGGTCGCCAGAATGCCATGGTTGTAGATGACGCGGTCGCCCAGGTGCGGCACGAGAAAATGCACTCCCGCCTCGCGGGGAAACCGCACAACGCCCACTCGACCGCGCCCCACCGACTGGCGCCACATCGTGACGTCCGTCATTGTCTCGAGACGAAGCCCGGGCCATAGTTCCGAGACAGGTGTCCAATCGGGCTTGCCGAATCGTTCCTGGAGATCCGCCAGTGCGCTCTTTCCTGGCGCGGTAAGCATCAGGTCGAGACCGGCCTCAACGCGCTGTCGGAGATCGTCACGGTCCGACTCGCTGAGCGCCTCCCAGCCGCCCACGTCCAGACAAAGGAGGCGAGCGCCACGCAGGCTCTCCTGAAACTGGGCTCGCACGGCGGAATCCATTTCCTCATCGTAGATAACCGTACGGAACTCACCCAGATTCCGCTGCATCAGTTCCGCCGCGTCGCGAACGTTGTCCTGCCTTTGAGTTACTTGGCATAAGAGGACAACAGGGCCAGCCGCAACAGGGATCCCTGCCGGCACCGGATTCATCGGTGACTCCCAATCAGGTTTCACGTTCATCACCCCGTGAACATGGCCCGCCATCCCGCATAACAAACTCAGCAGCACGGGGACTGCACCGATTCGGATTCTTTGGCGGATCAAACAACGATTCTTTTGCACTTTCACGGACATACAAGTACCTCTCTTTTAGGAGCTTCCAATACGGTTTCGAGGCGATACATCTCGCGCCGCAATCCGTTCTATTGCGAAATCCATTCATCGCTTGGCTGCACGCTTATCGCGTGTTTGTACATTGCCTTCCAGCATTTTCAGTTTGGCGGGAAGATCGATATGCGTCGACCTTGGCTCATTCCCTCCGAGAACCTCCCGGAGCATGCGCATGAACGCCTCGGACTGCGCCCCCGAGTCAATCTCGATCCGACTGACGGGGAATGGCAACCGGTGTGCAATCCCAGCGCTCGTATTCGTCACCACATGTAACTCTCGCGGCACATCCACATTCATTTCGAGCAGAGCAACCGCAACGTTGTTAAAGAGAGCTTCATCCATCACGATCAGGGCATCCGGCCGTTCCTCCGGATGCGCGATCCAGATCTCGCGCGTCTCTTCCCAGCCGGCACCCGGCACGCCCGCGAAATCCGTTACCCCAATCCATTCGTCTCGTTTTTCCAAACCGAGTTCAGCCAGTACACCCGCGAAATGCTTACACGCGACCAACCCATCCGGGCTCAACCTCGGCTCTCGTCTGTCCGGGCCGCCCTGGGCACAACGGTCACGGGGTACCAGCATGGCAAAACGACGACACCCCTGGGCGTACAAATGACGGACAGACCTTCGAATGGCATCCCCGCTTGTCGAAAAGACTCCGTACTGGACATAGGGGTTCATTCCGATCACTGGAATACCGGCAACCTTCAACTTTTCAAGCCAATCACCTCGGGGCACAACGGAAACCAGGATTACAGCGCGTAAGGCAGACTTGTCGACGGCCTCGAGAAATTCCGGGGACAGATCGTCCTCCCGGCAATATTTGCCGGGGTCGCTGTGGCCGATAAACAGCTCCTGCGAAATGTTGGCGTCACGAAGACGGTTCCGTAAGTTCGCGATTATCCGCCTGAAATAATTCGAAGCGCCCGGGTGAAACAAGTCGACGCCGGTCACCAAGGCAACGGGCAAGTTCTCCCGCCAATCCAGCATATACGTGCCGCTGCGCGGACGCCGTTCGACCAACCCTTCGGCAACAAGCACCTGCATGGCCTTGCCAATGGTTACGTTGCTAACCCCGAAACGTCGGCTCAATTCCCGGTCGCCAGGCAGCGAGTCCCCGGGCTGAAACGCACGCACGATCCAGTCCCGCATGGAACGCGTAACCTCTTCCACCGGCAATGCCGCTCGTGAACGTACCATATCAAAGCTCCAGTTTCCCTGTATACTGAGTAAATCAGTAACCGTCTAATAGTAGCTTGATCTCAGCAAAGATGCAAATAGTAGAGTAATAAAAATCGATAGATGAACAGTTTGCGTTCGTGTGATTTACTCACTTTAGAAAGACAGTCTCCTATGCTTATGCCGCCCGATCTTCGGGACTGGCTGCCGGAGAATCATATCGCGCGTTTCATCGTCGAACTGGTCAGAAAAGTCGAGGGGAGCAGTAACCGCATTCCGCTCGCTGAAGACTCGCTCCGGCTGCCGCGTAAACGCGGAACTCAGACCGGACCGGTAAAACGCACTCGCGGAAACACGACACGCGGGACAGGCGTAGAACACGCCAAGACACGAGCAAACCCAGAAAATCTCCGGTTTTCCTTAGCATCCCACAACGCCCCGTGCTATCTTCCTTTCATTGTCCGAAAGCAATGTCCTATCAGTTACCGCGCGATCATCACTCACTGACGTGAGCCGCGACCTTGAAACCAAGAGAGACCTCAGCATGGACCGCATGATCCAGAATGAACCGAATGCCGCGATGAACATAGTCGATGCCGAGTGGCTCTGGATGCCAGAGCCGGATGAGGGGTACCACCACAACCAGACGATGCTGGTGAGACGGGTGTGGCGGCTGAAGGCGTCGCCGGACGAGGCACAACTCCAGCTGGCCGCGGACACGCTTTGCCGAGTCTATGTCAACGGCAAACGCGTTGCCTATGCCCCTCCGTTGACGGATGGCTATCATCTTGCTGTCGCCTCCCATGATGTCGGCCGTCTCCTCCACGAGGGTGAGAATGTGGTCGCCGCGGAGGTGAACACACAATTCACCCCGATTGGCGGACTGCTTCTGCGACTCGAAGTTGCGGGTGAAGCGGGTACCGAGACTCTCTGTTCGGATTCATCGTGGCGGGTACTCCACGCACCGTGCTGGAAGTGGAATGTGCCGCATTGGTCCCGCTTCCTCGGGCATTCGGAGGTGCTGGATAATCGCCTTGTTCCGCGGGGATGGACGGAGCCTGGCTTTGACGACTCGGGTTGGGTAGACCCCGTGACGATGCCGCCCTGTTCTGTCGAGAAAAGTCTTCCTGAAGACCCCGAGACGCGTGAAACAGTCACGCTGCGGAAGCTGGAACCTGCTTTCCCGATACCGTTGGTGTTCGAGCGCCGGTACCCGGAGCGCATTGCCGCACTGGGTCAGGTCATGGAAACTGAACACAATTTCGCGCCGCCGCGGGACCCGATGGCCCGGTTCGATATTGCATGGAAGCTGCTTGGGGAATTTGTTCACCCCTTGACCAGTTGTAAGGTAGACAACCCGGAAGCCTTGCTGGACGGGAAGGAGGAGACCGCCGCTACCATCATGAACCCGGTCATCACCCGCCGCGACTATGATACGTGGTGGGAGACTCACGACGACATGCCGCGCGTCGAACAGGCGGTAATCATCGTTGATTTTGGGACCGATATTGCCGGCCGGCCTTACCTGGATATCGATGCGAATGACGGGGCTGTCGTCGACATGGCTTGGGGCGAAATCCTGGTCGACGGACGTGTTCATCCCAAACCGCATCCCGCGTGGGACGATACCAAGGCGAATCGCTACACGCTACGCGAGGGGCGCCAGCGAATCGAGGCCTTCGAATGGCACATCTTCCGCTACCTGCAGATCACCGTGCGTTACCTCACTCGGCCTGCCCGGCTCCACGCATTAGCGGCCAACCAAGTGCGCCACGACTTCGACCGTTCGCTCGGTTTCTCCTGCAGCCACGAGACACTGCAGCGCGTCTGGACCGCGTGGGAAAACACGATGGAAGCAACGGTGCTCGACCGCTTCACCGACCCGCGCGAGAACGGGATCTGGGCCGTGACCAACTGCGTCCGCGCCACGCTGATGGTGCACGGCGAAATCCCCTTGGTGCGGCAGTTCCTGCAATCCGCCCTCAGAGTCCTCGCATTTGACGGTTGCTATCCGAATGCATCACCGATTGCCCCCGTGCTGCGCTACAAGAAGGGGGGAAGAGGGCAGCCGTGGCTCTACAGCTCACTGGGGTTTGCGGACAGTGTATTTGCCGACCTGTGGTACGGCGGCGACACAGCATTCTTCGAGAACACAGGGCACCCCTGGCTGGACCGCTTGCTGACGGACCTGGATCAGCGGTCAACGCCGCGCGGTCTCTTCGACTCCCTAACCTTTCGAGACAAGGCAGTCCAGTGGGCCTGGGTAGACTGGAGTCGCGCAAGACCAAACCCGGACTGGGAACAAGCGCAGTCGTACGAGACGTTTGCCTTCAATGCGCTTCGGTACGAGATCCTGACAGAGATGGCACACGTGGTGGAGGCCCTCGGGGATGCGCACGCGGCACAGCGCTATCGGGATCGGGCTCAGAAGCTCTTCGACGCGCTCTACGAACACTGCTGGGACCCGG
>JAIPIM010000237.1 GCA_021734725.1 Minisyncoccota bacterium
CGGCTTCCGGGCCTGTTACGCACAAACTTACCGGGTTTGCTCGCCCAACCACGCCTGTGCTTTGTCTTCGTCCTGCTCGATAGCGATTTCGACGGCACGCTTGGCGCATTCGAGCAAGTGTTTCGAGCGTTTCCGCAGGTCAAAGGATTCCTGCACCATCGTCTGGATTTCCTGCTGTTTATCTTTGTTTAAGATTGGTACAGCCAGTTTTTTCACCTGGTCGGGCCGCCAGTGTAATATAATCGAGCCTCCAACATCACGGATAATCTGTTGCTTTGTCAAAACAGAATTCAAAACAAGGGTCAAGTAGTCCTCATTTACGGTGTCGGATTTTGGGCTGAGACGCAGAATTCCACCTGATGGAATCATCTTTTTCGGTGTTTCTCGCAGGTAATGGGCGATTCCGGGGCTGCCGTCCTTGCTCAACAGAATTTCGCCCTTTTTTGGTTGGTGCTTTTTGAGCCGGTTATAAAGTTCGTGTGAGATATATTTTTCTTCCGTGATTTCATGCGGCCCCAAGTTGCTTACACGCACAAATGGAACCCCTTCATTCATATACTCTCCGCTTCCAACCTCGACGCATTTCTTCATACTCACCAAATCCCCCAGGGGTTTCCAGCCGCCGGGGTACGCTTGGATGGCCTCGATGATCTCCTCATACTTCGGCTGGAAATACTCGGCGTCGAAGCGTTCGGATTCGACGGTGTCGGAGTAGTTCTTCACGAAAGCCAGTTGATGACGCGGTTGCCAATCGAGCAGTCCGAGTTCGGAAAGGAGGAGGTTTTGGGCACAATCAAACGTTTCGACTGATCGCCTCTTACAGTCTTCATGTTGAATCAGCGTGTCGGCAATAGCATTTTCAATTTCCGGCAAAGGTTTATGAATGAGAATATTCCCTACCCGTTCCAACGTCAGTTGATATTGGATTGTGAGTTCTCTTTCACGGTACAATTGTGAAAACCCATATTTTGATCTTAAAAAGGCAACCAGGTAATATGGATTTATTCTTTCAATTGATTTCAGCCCTAGTACGGTTCTAGACAAGGCGACATCAGCAAGGTCATGTATTATTGAGGCAAAGCAGGGAGTGCCGACTTTGGTTATGACGATTTCCCCTGCTTTGAGGCGTTTGATATTCCTATGCTCATTGGCAAAGTCGATGGGAATCTTCTCGAAAAGATTGTCTTGCCTCTTTGTTATAATCGGATATGGGATGCAGTCCACGCACCGAATGAAAGGCAGATTGCCAAATTCATACAAATGCGTTGCCGCCGGATAAAAAGCACTTCCCGTTATCGTGCAAAACTCGCGAAGAGGAATGGATTCGGCAGAGGCTAGCTTCTTTTCGATTTCCAAATACGTTGGCTGAAAGTATTCAGCATCAATCCTGTCTTCCAGGTCAACGTCTGAAAACGGTACAATCGAATACTGCATCCCCTACGCCTCCTCGTCGTTTTTATTTTCATCGAGCAGGCGCGTATCTTCCGCATTTTTTGGCGAGACGACTTGCTTGCCGGTGCGGGATTCGAGATCTTTCCGGGCGGATTTCGCGACGTGGCCGCCCTGGCGGGCGACGGTTTTGTTTTTAGCGAAGGTATCCGGTTTTCTGACCTTTGAAATCTCCGTGGTCGAGGCTTCGGCGAGCATGTTCAGGACGAGTTCCAGATTGGTCATGTTGTCGCGCAGATTCTCTTTCTTCAACTGTTTGAAGCGTTTGTATTCCTTGACGCTCTTGTCCGCCCAGGCGCGGGTGATCTCGTCGGTGAGAATGGCAAATTCCAGGCCTTCCTCTACGCCGCGTTCGCGCCATTCGTCGGTGAGGTCCTTGCGCACCTCAATGCTTTTCAGGCGCTGGTTGATCCATTCCTTCGAGTAGCCCTTGCGCAGGTATGTCTGCATTGCACGATCGAAGGCGAGTTCCGGATCTTCGGTTTCCTCGATGCGTTCGTAGCCGACGCGAGCCAGCCAGAGCTTAAATGGTTCGGCCTTGGGCGACGGAATGGACTGGACCAGGCGCAGGACGTTTTCAGTGTCCAGTACATCGGTCTGTCGTTGTTTGCCGTCCGGAGCGGTCATTTTCAACTGTCCGATTTTTTCGGACACTTCACTTCCTTCGGATTCAAGCTTCTTTTTTAGATCACTCCAATACTTACGCGGACGCTTGCTGTCCGTGAGGATTTCAATGATGTCAATGATTGAGAAAAACCAGACTTCCCGGTCCTCGTCCCAATGCCGCCGCACCTCTTTCTGATTGAACAGAACGATGGATTCTTCTTTCTTCACGATTCCCTCCAAAAGGACAGTTTCTCGGATTTCGCCCAATCAATAAACGCTTCGGCGATACCGTCGGGCAGTTCGCCGTCGTGACTGTGCAGATCATGGTCCACGATCAGATGTCCGTTTTTGTCGAGTTTTTCCTGGCCCTGGTCAGTCTTCACATAGATATAATCGCCGGAATTGTCCTTGCCGCCTTTTTCCGATACGGCGAAAAAGATCGGATAGTCATCCACTTTGGGGCAGAGTTCATCGTCCCATTTCTGCAGGAAAAGAATGCTGGTTTTGACACCGGCATGTGGTTTGAAAGTGTTCGGATGCAATCCCACCACCGCCAGGATTCGGGCATGCTGAGCAACAAACTCGCGAATATGCTTATCCGTGGTGTTGTTAAAGCGCCCCTGCGGCAGCACGATGGCCATGCGCCCGCCCGGCTTTAGAAAGTCCAGGTTACGTTCGATGAACAGGATGTCGCGCCCGACTTTGCTTTGGGCCTTCCCATTTGCTTTGAACCCGAGTTCGTACTGGTGCAGGATACGGCTTTCCTTGATGTCGCCCGCGAACGGCGGATTCGCCATCAGAATATCAAATTCAAACTCCTTGTCCTGATCTTTTTCCGCCCGTAGTTTTTCGAGACGGCTGAATCCCTTGCCGTAGGTGTTGATCCAGCGCCGGTCGCGCTCGGTTTTGTCCGGCCAGCGCCGGTAATCGAGCGTATTCAAATGCAGCACATTGGTTTCGCCGTCGCCCGCAATCAGATTCAGCGTTCGTGCGACCCGTACCGTGCGCTCGTCGAAGTCGATGCCGAATACCTTGAGAACATGCTGCTTGTCCTCATCCGGAATTTCGGCATTGGTGAAGAGGTGACCGGTCAGTTTGAAAATGGTGTGGACGGGGAAGCCGCAACTGCCGGATGCGGTATCGATCATGTATTCGCCGCGCTTGGGATTCAGCATTTGGACGCACATGTCGATCACGTGGCGCGGGGTGAAGTACTGCCCCTTTTCGCCTTTGGCCGATTTGTTGACCAGGTATTCGAAAGCTTCGTCTACCACGAGCAGGTTGGAATTGAAGAGCTTCACATCCTGTAGGCTGGATACGCAAATGGCGAGATGGCTGTCGGAAAGGTCGAACTCAGCACTATCGGCAAAGACTCCCGGCCACTGAGCCTTGGCTGCGTCGAACTGCTTCTGTATTTTCTTTTTAAGCTCCGTATCCGTCTGGCCGGTGTTACGGAATTCAAGCGCGCGGAAACCATCGTCGTCGATTCCAGCGACCGCCTCCTTGAGCGCGTCGTAGTCTTCGCCGCCGAGGTACTTGGGAATCCCTTTATACTTGCCCGGCACTTCCTGCACCGCCGTTTTGGTGACTTGGTGCAGAAAATAATTAATCGTGTTCTTGTCGTTTCCACTCAGAAATTCGTCGTAAAGCTTGGTGAAAATCAGCTTGAACACTTCCTCGAACACATCCACTCCCGCATTCGCCAGGACTTCGTCCTCCATCTCTTTAATGATCTGTTTCAGAGACTTGCGCTTATTGGACAGCTCATCCTTCATGATCAGGTCTCGAAGCGTAAAGCGTTCCGAGATAACATCTTGAAGTGTTTGATTCGCATTCGGGATATCGGTGATGACTTCGAAGTAGTTTGGGTCTTTTCGGTGGTAATGAGAAATTGATTCGCCGTTGGTCCACACGCCGATGGGCGCCCCGGTGGCATTGCAATAAGACCGCAACTGATTCTTGCCAGCCAGGAGCTTGGGTTTCTTTAGTTCGACGATGATGTAGGGCGTATCGGGACGGTCCCGGTCAAAGACAACGATATCCGCGCTCTTACGTTCACGCCCGAAGTTTACAGAGTGCTCGAACGCAATGCGTGAGCGTGGGTAGTTGTATTTATTGATCAGGCGGTTGGCGTACAACTGCCGCACCACTTCTTCCGGCTTTAGCTGTATCTCTTTCTTGCGAATAGCGCAGTTGATGACCGGAATCATTTTCCCCCTTCGTTCCCGGCAGACAATCGCATCTCTCAAACTATTTATCTCGTCATCTGAAAACAACGACAGGTGATAGTTGCTGTCGCTAAGGATTGATTGAAGTACATCATTTCTATTCATTCTGATCTCTCCGAAGGCCAATTGTAACAAGCGATCTGATAAAGGACCAAGATCCCGTGGTTGAACAGCCGATATATCCCGAAATCGAGGTCAGCGGTATCGTCGAGCTGGAAAAGTTTACGCAGGTGATTCTGAAAGCGTTCGAGTCCGGTCATTGCCGCTGTATCTCCTCTTTCGTTCGTTCGAAATGTCTGGAGCATACAATAGACGAAAAAACACAGAGTTCACGCGTGTTCACGCACGGGTTTCGACGAAGCAGGGTATGCATTGGCGGGTGATCGTCGTGGAGTGCGCCGGTATGGTAACGCGGTCCTCCGGGCCGCGCCCGGCGCCGCCTTCGCGTTTTGGTTTTTTGTCGTTTATAGAATGAATAACGCGGGTCAAGGCACGCGTCGATAGACGCCGGGGGAGACGCGTTGGACTCTGCCTTCGGCGATGGCGCGGCTGATGGTATTGCGCACCTGGCGTTTGCATTAAAGACTCAAAAGAGCGCTGTGGTCGAAGCATTTGGGCCGAAAAAAGTGCCCTGCTATGTCGCGAGCGCTAAGCCTTACAACCGGGCAGTGCCAATACGCTAACATTCCACATACCAATATCTTACAGTGCTTTGAGTCGTTGAGGTCGATGTATTGACCGGGCTAGCGGTCTTTGCCGGCGACGGTGGCGTAGAGTTTTTCCAGACAGGGCGCGATATCGTCCAGCTGAAAATGCATTTCGGCATGGCGGCGGGCGCCCTTACCCAGTTCGGCGCGTGTTTCCGGATCTTGAACAAATTGCAGCCACGCTTCGGCGAGAGCTTCCGGGGTTGTTTCGGCGACCAAGCCGGCCTGTTGGTGAGGTACGATCTCCGGCAGCATGCCGTAGTTGGCCACGACGCACGGAATTCCCAACGCCATGGCCTCTCGTACCGCCCGCGCCGTGCCGTCGAATCCCGGCATCAGAAGCGTGAAAATATCGCAACAGGCAAGGGTGTCCACGTAGTCCTCAATGCGATAGCCAGTGAGGATAACCCGGTCGGCAATGCCCAATTCTTCCATGGGCTTGATGACTGTATCCTGAAGTTGGCTTGAACGTCCAATGACAAGGAAACGGGCTTCAGGCGCTTGCTGAAGGACGTGGCTGGCGGCTTCAAGGAACACGTCGGCGCGCCGATATTTCTGAAAACGACCCACGATGCCGATGACCGGCGCGTCGGCTGCAATACCGAACTCGGCACGCATGTTCTTTAATTTTTGACCGGGTCCGAAGCGGTCGAGATCGACGGGCATTGGCGAGACCGCGACTCTCTCCGATAAAAGCGCGAACCGTCTCACGTACTCATCGCGGAATGCATCGGTGAAAACCACGTAGCCGTCGGTCAGCCGACGCAGTAGAAAACGATTCGGAAGGGATGCGCGTAATACACTGCGGCGATAAAGGCTGCGTACGATGGCGGGACGCCCCTTCAGGACCATCCTTGAGCACACGCCCCCGAATGCATGATCATGGGAAAGATGACAGTGGACAACGTCGAAACGCTCCTCCGCAAGATAGCGTGGAAGGGACGATAGATCGTGCAATGTCTTCAGCGGTGGCATATGACGGTCCAGCCCGAATCGCGTCAACGGTTCGATGCCCATTTCCCGCGCTTTCTCGGGGACGCTTTCGTTGTAGTCCATGGCTTGCCGGCAGCACGCGAACACAATCTCGTGCCCCCGATCCATAAGACTTCGGCACGTTTGCAGCGCCGGCTCCGCGGGCCCGGTCCATTTCCAGTCACTATAAAGGTGCAGTAGTTTCATACGTCATAACATAGCTCGGCATTTTGTGAAGACCGCGCTACATTGATGCACTGTTCCCAAGTGACATCGAGCATTGAGACCGGCTATTGATTATGGACTGTTGAGCTTGGTCTAAAAAGAAGGCCGGAACATCGGTGAGCGAAGGAGG
>JAIPIM010000238.1 GCA_021734725.1 Minisyncoccota bacterium
TGCCGTGTCCCCACTGGCGCTTACCGTGCTATCTGTTCCCGACACGGGGCGTCCGGCTGACTGGTCAAAGGCAATCGGCGCGTTCGGCTTCAAGGTTGCCGCCACCCCCCAGGATGTTTCCGTCGGCGATATTGTTACGCTGAGAATGGAAATCAGCGGCAAGGGACACCGTGTCGGCATGGTGCCGCCCGGCGTCTCGCCGGGTCGGAACTTCAAGGCCTATGATTCAAAGCAGGTCAGTGACGACGGTAATACCATCATATTCGAGCAGGTTATCATCCCTCAAAGCACGAACGCGGTCAGCATACCGCCTGTCAGTTTCTGCTTCTTCAATCCGCTCGCAGGGAGCTACCAGACGGTGCGGAAAGGTCCCTTTCCTCTCGTCTTTCACGAGAAAACAGTGCGGGAGACGAATGTCTATCGACCGGATGAATCCGCAACTGAGAAGCCCGTTGGCGTGGGGCATGCTCTGGGGCGCCGGCGTGAGTCGATCCGGCGGATAGCGGGCATACTGGGGGTGGGGGTCGCGCTTGCCCTTGCTTCCGCCGCCGTGGTAAGATTCATGCGGCGACGTTGGCAACCCGCGATCACGGCGGTGGTGGCCAGCGCCGCCGTGTGTGTGGCGAGTGTGTGGGCCACGCAATCGGGGTTCCTTGAAACGGATTCCGCGCGGGTAACACGTGAGTTGGATGCTCGACTGGCCCCGTCCGAGGCGGCACTGCCGCTGTTTGCGATCGGCAAAGGCACAGAGGTCCGGGTCCTTGAGGCAACGCGGTCATGGACGCGCATACGCCGGGGCAGTGACAGCGGGTGGGTGCCCACGGCGTTCCTCGCGGCGCGAGACGTCGAGGTGGACGGCTCTGTTGCGGAGTGACGGCCCACATGTGTGCAGTGTGGCCGAGCCTGATTTTCCGGGATCGAAGTGGTTGGTGAACGCGGTGATCAAACGTAGCTTTAACGTGTCCTGTGCGATGCTGCTCTGCGTCGGACTGTCGGTCGATGCGGTGGCGACTTCGAGTTCGCGGCATTCTGATGGTCGCGATTCTGTCCGCCTCATGTGGAACATCGAGGCCCCGAGCATGGCGGGAGATGATGAGGTCGCCACGGCTCGCGATTTTCTGTCTGCCCACGCGGATGATTTCGACCTTGCCGATGGCCTGGGTGGACTCACGCTGCTTGGCGTTCGTGAGAGCCTCTTGGCAAAGCATGTATCTTTCCAACAGACGATAGCCGGCGTTCCCGTGAGCAGGGCTCAAATTGTGGTATCCGTATCGCGGCGGGACGGCGGCGTGCTGCGGGTTTTCAATAACACGTATCCCGTGGTGAACCCGCCCCCGCAGCGAAAGTCGCTGGTCAGTTCCGGCGATGCCCTGGACGTGGCCTGGTCACACCTGCGCGTGCACGGCGAGATTTTCTCTGAGCCGAAGGCGACACTCGTGTATGTTCCTGAGGGCGGTTCGTTCCGTCTTGCGTACCGGACGCAGATCGGCACAAGAGCACCACGCGGCGAATGGGAGCACACGATTGATGCCGTGACCGGCGAGATTATCAAGGTGACGGACCTGCGGTTTTCCAAGGTTCCCCGACCGGAAAGGACCCTTGCGGATTTCACGGCGACGTTTGCCGCGTATGATGGTGATGTACGGGACAGAGAGGCCAGCGTCTCCGCGTATGCGGCCAAGGTTGCGCCGCTAGCCATTGAGCCGCCCGTGACCGTTCTGGCATCGGGTACCGCCCAGATCTTCGATCCTGACCCGAAGACGACACTGGCGGACGACGGGTTGCTGGATGGATCATCGGCATCAAGCTTCACTCCGGCCTACCTCACGCGTGCCCTGCGCGACATCACCTCCAGCGGCGGGACGCATTCGCTGGTTGGCCCCTATGTTCGGATTGTGGACTGGGATGCTCCGGCCGACGCGCCAAGCACGTCCGCCTCCGGCAACTGGACGGCGCCGCGCGGCAACAACGATTTCAATGATGCGATGACGTACTACCACATCGACAACAATCAGCGCTATCTGCAGTCGCTGGGGTTCACGGGTGACAAGGCGATCCAGGGCGGATCGATCGAGGTCGACTCCAACGGTGAGGATGGCGCCGATAACTCTGCCTACTATGGCGGAGCCAATCGGATGTCCTTCGGCCACGGTGGGGTTGACGACAATGAAGACGCCGACGTGATCCTGCACGAATACTGGCATGCCGTGCGATATGACATCAATGCGAACTGGGTTGGAGGCGACACCGGCGCGATGGGGGAGGGGTTTGGGGATTACTGGGCGGCGTCCTACTCCTACAGCACCAGCAACGGACCGACTTACCACGTGGAGCGGGTCTTCACGTGGGACGGTCACAACGCGTACTGGCCCGGCCGCGACCTGGACGACTTGAGCACACGCTACGACCCGACGCAGAGCTATCCGGCGCACACCGTGGTGAACGGTGACGACGGGGATGAGCTGTGGGGGACGCCGGTCTTCCAGGCCTTCCTGGAACTCGTGAGGCGCGGCATCCCGCGAACCGAGGTCGATACGATTGTTGTCGAGTCGCAGTTTGGTCTCGGTTCAGGAGTCACGATGCGGGACATGGCGCAGGTGATTGTGCAGACCGCGAATGTGCTGTACCCGCAGGGCCCTCATGCAGGCGTGTTCGCCAACAAGTTTGCCCACCACAATATCCTTGATTCCTCGCTCTACGTCTCGGCCCCGACGCTCTCGGCGGAACCCGTGGCGACGCCCGGCACAAGCAACCAGCTGGCCTGGACGGGCGGCAGCATCCCGGACGCGAAGCGTGCAGTCAGTTCCGTGTCTACCCATGAGACGGTCTGCGATGCCGTCGCCGTGAGGCGAGGCGTTGCCGTTGCCATGCCGGTTGCGGCTGTTGCGAAAACCATTTCCCCCGCGCCGCTGTCCGGGGTTGTCTATGCATCTGACGGACCGGTTGTCACCGCAGGTTGGGTTCCGGTCAAGTCCGATGGATTCGAGGGAACATGGCCGGGAGATTGGCAGACATGGGGCAACTATGAGTCGGAGGGGACTACGATTACCTGGGGGCGGACGACGTATGTGAACAGGGATGGAAGCTATTCCGCAGGCAGCCAATGCTCCGCAATAGATCCTGCCGAGAGTTGGCCGTTTGTCGCGCTGGCGGGCGGCGACGACATTGAGTGCTGGATGTGGTACGGGCCTTTCGACCTCAGTGCGGCAACAGACGCGCGCGTTGTCTTCTATTCTCAGCACGAAATGGGGAGTGGCGACACGTTCTCGTGGATGGCCTCTACGGACGATGTGGACTACTATGGCACCACTCTCACGGGTGGGGATGCGTGGGGCAGATGCACGAAGCGCACATTCGATCTGACTTCGGTCCCGACGCTGGGGAACCTCGCCGGCCAGTCCACGGTCTATGTTGCCTTCAAGGTGACGTGGGATAGCGTTACGAACTACGTTGACGGGCCATTCATCGACGACGTTCTGATCGAGCAGTACACGTCGGGCGATTTCGCCGACCTCGAAGTCCAGTCCATGACCTTGCCGCCCGGGTCTGTTGGCGAGTTCAACATGATGACGGTTACCGTGCAGGTTGCAAACGGCGGACTTGCGGCCGCGGCCGCGAGCTACGCAGAGCTCTACGTGTCACCCGCGAACGACACCGATACATCGGATGATTTTGCGGCCGGGGAAGTCGCCGTTCCCGCGCTGTCGGCTTCGGCATCGACGTCGGTGACATGGACCGTCCGTGTGCCAAACCTGAATACAGGCGATTACCCGGTATGGTTGGTTGCGACGCTCGACCCCCGCAGCAACGTGCCGGAGTCAGATGAATCGGACAATACCTATAAACATTCGACGAGTGTGCCGGTAACCGGCGCAACAGTGTTCTACAACTGCCTTATTGACACCGATCCAACATTTGGATCCCCTTCCGACTCTGGATGGGTGGCACAGCAGGATTTCGTATTTGATGACCTGCTGCCGGGAACGCAGTACTGGTATCGCGTGAGGGCAGGAGCGGGTCCCTTTGCCGACATGGTCGAAAGTGAGTGGTCCAATACCGAGTCTTCCACACAGAACCTGCCGATGGGAACACCCGTTTGGTGGATGCGGCAAAACGGGCTGACGAATGGCGAGCTGACCGATCTGGAGTTGGCAGATGTGGACCACGACGGGATGCAGGCGTGGGAAGAATGGTTTGCTTTCACGGATCCCACGAATCAAGCATCCGCTCTGACGTTCACAGACTCCGCCTCCTCAGCAGGTGACAGAGTTGTCTGGTGGCGCAGCGTGGCTGGGCCCACGTACAGCCTGCTGCGCGGCACGAATGCAGGGGGGCCGTTCTCTCCTGTTGCCACGGGTCTGAGCCCTACGCCTCCCCTGAACGTCTGGACCGACAGTACGTCGACGGCGACGATGGATTTCTATCGTATCGTGGTCGACCCGTAAGCGCGCCGACCCGCACGGAGCCTCTTTTGATTAAGCCCGTATCGCAATGAGCTCCGAGGTGCCAAAGGGCCGCAGGTCATAAGATTCTGCCGCCGCGGGAATCAAACACGAGGTGCCCGGAGCAAGCCTTTCCTCCATGCCGTTTGCGGAAACGGCGACCGTTCCAGTTGTGACGAACAGCACGGTGAAGCTGTCCTGCGTGTGCAGCACATTTTCAGCAGCCGTGAGTCGTGCTTTCTGCACGCGGAAGTAGGGTGACGTTACAACATCCCACCATGCGTTTCCGTCGTGTTCTGCCACGAGCCGCGGATCCGTGAATACGGCCGATGTGTCACCCCAGTCAATAACCCGCATGGCTTCGTCGATGTGCAATTCCCGGGGTGTGCCATCGTGGTCAACGCGGCCCCAGTCATACACGCGGTACGTGGTGTTTGAGCTCTGCTGGACTTCCAGAAGGAGGCAGCCCTCTCCGATCGCGTGCAAACGCCCGCCCGAGATATAGCTCGCCTTTCCGGGCCGGGCCGGCAATTCAGTTAGCATGTCCTCCACGCCGCCGCTCTGGATTGCCTCGCGCAGTGTGTCTGCGCTGGTGGGGTTGCGAAGTCCGGCATAGACCTTCGCGTCCGGGTCGGCATCGACCACGTACCAGGCCTCCGTCTTGGCTTCCCCCCCGTAGATGGCTGCAGTCTCGTCGTTTGGGTGGACCTGCAGGCTGAGCCGCTCCCGGGCATCAATCAGCTTGATCAGCAGGGGAAAATGATCGGGCCTGCCCTTTGCCCCGACAAGGTCGGGCCCGCAAGACGCCACAAGTTCATGGAGCGTCTTGCCGGCCAGGGGGCCGTTCTGGACGACACTCATGCCTTCCGGACGATTGGATACTTCCCACGACTCAGCGCAGGAATCTGGCGTTTCGCTGCGCCCGTAGCGCTCTGCGATTCGCGTTCCCCCCCAAATGTAATTCTTGTAGACGGGGCGGAGCAGTAAGGGATAAGCGACACATTGCATCATAGTGCTGCAACCTAAATGAGAGTCGGTCCCGTCGGCAAGGCAATATCGCCCTACTCCCTTTCTAGTGGGACGAGTTAACCTCGGCGCTCGCATATCGCCGCCGTCCCGGACGGCCTTGGCGCAAGGCCCCAACCTCGCTTGCGAGACATCTCCGGATGACCACGGTCGACCCGCCGGTGTATCGGGGAGGCCCTTGCATGGGAGACAACCTGATTGAAAAATCAGTGATACCCCGATTGACGGCGGAAACGGACTTCGCCTAAAGTGGCACCGGTTTAGGGCGGCTCGCTCTGCGACAGACCGAGCGAGGAAAAGGGGGCGACACATGGGTGCTGGTTATACGGTGCGCGTGAACAAGTGCGACCATTCCCCCTGTCCCCGTTCATCTCTCTCTCTCTCTCTCTCTCTCTCTCTCGTAACGCACTCATCACAAACGCGTTACATAAGCCGTGTGGCTCTTCCTTCATGTTGTCACGCCGCTCACTCCCCTACGGAAAGCCCTTCTTGTCCCAGAAGCACTGGGACGTTCCAATCTGTCCCCGGAGAACTGAACCCCAAATGAAGGAGGAGTAAAATGAAGCGATTCCTGTTGTTTCTAATCACGGGTTTTGCGGCCCTGCTTTCCGCGGAACAGGCGCTGTCGCAAGTTGTCTTTTCAAACGGCATTGATGTCTCCGGATGGTTTGTCATCAGCAACGGCATGGTCACGCTGGAGTCCACCACCAACTTTCAGGGGGATGTTGATACACGGGGACTTGCTCCGAGTCTGGGACAGATGTACGGCATTAACCCCGACACCGGCAGCGGCATAGACAATGGAGACCGGTTGACCTTGCGTCCCCCCATTCTTGATA
>JAIPIM010000239.1 GCA_021734725.1 Minisyncoccota bacterium
CATGATACCGTCATAGTCCAGCGTATAGTTGACGACGGCCTGATAAATCTGCCGCAGATTATTCATGCATCGGATGCCGCGCGCCCTGTCACGTGCCTTATCCAGTGCCGGCAAAAGCAGGGCGGCAAGGATCGCAATAATCGCGATAACCACCAGAAGTTCTATCAGCGTGAACATCCGCTGGATATTGCCCCTCTTCCTCGACACTTGAAGGTTCGTGCGAAGCTGTTTGAAATGGTAAAGGCGGATCATGTCGGCTACTCCGTCTCTTACTTATGTAAGAACACTACCAATATACGTTCTTCCAGACGCAGCGTCAAGGTGATCGTAAAAAAACCGCGGGCTCTTCGGAGATCCGACAACTATTGTACATATTACGAATAGGGCACCCCCATTGATGACCCTATGCGTGGCATGATCGTCGACGTCGCCATCCCCTTCTCAACCGGCCATGCAATCGTACTTCACCACATCACCCGGCCGGGTCGACGTATGGGGCCAGAGTTTACGTCCTGGGTAAATGCTGGTGTGGATGCCGGTATGCACATCGTCACCCATGATGGTCCCGAACTTGCAACGGCCGGTGTCCACCAGCTCACCGTCAACCATGGACCGATGACTCGTGCCGTCGTGCCGGAAATTCGCCGTGATCGTGCCCGCCCCAAAGTTTACATTCCGCCCTATAATGGAATCCCCGCAATAACTCAAATGACCAAGGCTCGAACCGCTCATGACGATCGAATTCTTGACCTCCACGGCCTGCCCAATATGACATCCGTCGCCGATGCTGGCAGAACCGCGCAGGTAACAGTTCGGTCCAATCTTGCAGTCCCTGCCGATAACAACATTCCCTTCAATGTATACCCCAGGCAACAAGCGAGATCCAGCCCCCAGACTGAGGTGACCGTCGATCGTGACGCCATCGGCAATATCGCCAGCTATAGTGTCCCTTCGCATGTCCCCCAAAAGAATGCTGTTAACGTCAAGAAGTTGCCAGACATATGTGACGGCAAAACTGTCACCGGCAACCTCGCACGTGTGACTGATTCCGTGCAGGTGGGACTTCGTATGCACCCAGGCCAGAGGGCGTCCGTTCGTATCACGGAAAACAACGGGGGCCTCGGCCTTCGCGGCTTCAGCCAGTGTGCTGTCCGCCAACCATACGTTCTCCGGAATAAACAGCGTGAGGCTTTGCACAGATTCAGGATCCGTTAATTGCAATCCATGAGCTTGGGCGCGCTCCACCTGCCACTCGCGTAAAGGACGGTTGCCCACCGGACAATCGCCGAGCGTCCGAGTACACGTTAAGGGTTCGCAGGCATACGGGACATGGGCTGAAACAAGTGCCGCATTCATGCGCCAATCTCCTCTTCGACAACCTCAGTCAGTCGCACCATCCACGTGTCCACCGTTCCCTCGTCGCCGGCTTCCACCAGCAGGCGGATTTTGGGCTCCGTCCCAGAGTATCGCACAATAACCCGCCCCCTGGATCCGAGTGCTTCCTCGCATTCCCGGATAGCGCGGGAGGTTTCCACAAGTTCGCCAAGGGGTTTCTTCTCCCGAACTTCGACACTGACCAGTTTCTGAGGATACTCATCCATGCATGCCGCCAGATCAGAAAGCGGTTTACCGCTTTGCTGCATTAATTTCAACACCTGCAGAGCACTGATGATGCCGTCACCGGTAGTCACGTAGTCCATAAACACAAGGTGGCCGGCTTTTTCGCCGCCCAAGTTGTAACCCTCAGATCGCATGCGCTCAATGACGTATCGGTCCCCGACTTTCGTGGTCACCGTTCGAATACCGTTCGCACGCATGGCATCGTGTAACCCGAGGTTACTCATCGTCGTAACGACAAGCGTATCTCTGGCCAACTTATCTCGCTGCTTGAAATCCAGGGCACACATCGCCAAAATGCGGTCACCGTCCACTGGGGTGCCGTCCGCATCACAGAATAATACTCGGTCGGCGTCCCCGTCAAAGGCGATACCAACGTCCGCATGATGCTCCTGCACCAGGGCACTGATGTGCTCTGGGTAGAGAGCGCCGCACCCGTTGTTGATGTTGTACCCGTCCGGCGCGGCCGCAACTTTTATGACATCGGCGCCCAGTTCCTTGAAGATCCAGGGCCCAATGAGGTAGGAGGCGCCGTTAGCACAGTCCAGAACAATCTTGAGGCCGGTCAAACTCTGGTTGGAAATGGTGCTCTTGGCAAACTCGATGTAACGCCCGCGCGCATCGTCAATCCGGAAGGCTTTCCCCAAGTTGTCACTGCGAATGTGTTCGCTGCCTATCTCTTGGCTGATAACCAGCTTCTCAATCTGACCCTCGATCTCATCCGACAACTTGTAGCCGTTCGCGTCGAATATTTTTATGCCGTTGTCGTCAAAAGGGTTGTGCGACGCGGTTAACATAATGCCGACGGTCGCGTTCATGGACCGCGTGAGATGGGCGACACCCGGTGTGGGGATCGGCCCCACCAGGAATACATCCATCCCCATTGACACAAGGCCGCTGGTCAACGCCGTCTCAAGCATGTATCCCGACAACCGGGTATCCTTACCGATCACAACCCGCTTCGATCCGTGCCCGGCGGCATGAAACACATGGGCCATTGCTTTGCCAACCTGCAAGGCAATTTCCGGTGTCACCGGAAACCGATTCGCCTGCCCGCGAATGCCATCCGTCCCAAACAATTTGCGGATACCTTCCCGCACTTCTCTCGCATCGGGAGCCGAGGTCATTTCAAGACGTTCTCCATGTCGCATCGATTAACTGTCCGTGCACATCGGTCTCAATGATGTGCCGGCGATAGGACCAGCACATGTAGGATATACTGACAAAGTAGCTGGCCGGAAGCCGATTCAGATAGCCGATATGCACGCCGAGCAACGTTGTTTCCCCTCCGAATCCCATGGGACCGATCCCTAGAGTATTGGCCTCACGCAGAACCGTTCGCTCGAGATCCGCGAGAGCCGGCACATCACTGGGGTCGCCCAAAGGCCGCAGGAATTGTCGCTTGCTCTCCGCATAACCCGTCGCACGGTCCCCTCCAATACAGATCCCAAGTACACCGGGTGCACATCCTCGCCCTTGCGCACGGTGCGTCGCGTCCAACGCACAACGCCGGACACCATTCAAGTCCCGTCCCGCGCCCAAACGTGCATCAGGCAGAGAATACTGAACACCCACGTTTTCACAGCCGCCCCCCTTGAGCAGAAGTGAAACTCTAACCGTATCGCGCGCGGCTGCCTCATGCCAATGGATAACCGGCGACCCAGGCCCCAGATTGGTCCCGCTGTTCTCACCCGTCAGGGGATCCACGCTGTTCTGCCGCAGTAAGCCCTGCTCGGTAGCGTTCACAATCGCGCCTTCGGCATGCTGGTGAAAAGTCTCTTCGGAAAGGCTCGGCGGAGCATCCACCCAAAACACAAGGGCTCCGGTATCCTGGCACAACGGCTGGCGCTTCTCCCGGGCCAAATGAACGTTTTCAAGCATCATGTACAAAGCCTGTGCGGCATTCGATCCGTCGCTCTCACGCTCACTGGCCTCACGCAGAGCGTCTTCCACATCACCGGGAAGATCCGTGGAGGCCCTGGCAATCAATTCATAAAGCGTATCGTTCCAACAACTTTCCATGAACACTCCACTCTTACGATCCCGGCTTCTCCAGGGGCTTGCCCGCCTTGCACAAAGGACACTCTTCGGGCCGATACGTGGTTAATTGAAGCTTGACCAAACTGTGCAGCGGCACACCGAACTCGGCCTGGCCGCCGCTGCGATCGACAAGCACCGCAACGCCCGCTACGTTCGCACCCGCGGCACGAACCAAGTCAATCGTTTGCTGGACACGTCCCCCGCGCGTCACAACATCCTCCGCAACCAAAACATTCTCGCCCGGTTCCAATCGGAAGCCCCGGCGGAGAACAAGCCCGCCATCACCGTCTTTCTCCGCAAAGACCGCACGGACACCGCATGCACGCCCCACTTCCTGGCCAACCACAATCCCCCCGACCGCCGGCGAAATGACGGTGTCAATAGGTGTACCTTTAAAGGTTGCGGCCAATGCCGAACACAATTCTTCCGCTATTCGCGTGTGCTGCAACACGAGGGCCGCCTGGAAATACTTGTCGCTGTGCAACCCGCTGCGCAGCAGAAAATGACCCGACAGAAGAGCGTTTGTATCTCGTAATTTCTTGAGCACCTGTTTTTCGTCCATCAGCATAACCTTCCCAGACAGTTCACAACAGCATGTTAATGATCTTGACGATACCTGAAGAACAGTTTACGTTACGCAATTAGCAGGTCTGCGTTCATAAACTACAAACATAACTTCGTGACTGCTCAGTGTCTACCTGCGACCGCCCCGACCAGCGAGCGCCTTAAATGCCTTGAAAAACCGCGATTCGTCGACGACTATGAGGACACCACCATGAAATCAGCAGCTTACAACGCTTTCACCGTCACCCTGTGCGTGTTATACCTGTCCGTCATCGCCTGCCCGATAACTCACGCCGATCGCGCCAAACCGGCGGCATTCAAAGATCCAGCGCGTGAATTGTGGATGACGGGATACCTGAAAATGCAGGCGGCGGACAAGGCGGAAAAGGCAGGGAATCCCGTGCTCGCGCTGGAACGTTACGAAGAAGCACACAACGTCTTCCTGGAGGTGTGCAATAAATATCCTGACTGGAATGCTTCTCTGCTCTCGTACCGCGCCCAGTACTGTAAGGAAAAAATCGGCGGCCTGCGCGAAACAGTAGCGGCTCAACAGGAAACATTGAGCAAGGAGTCGCTGGTAACACTAACGCGCCGGCAAACAGCACACATACAGGAGCTCGAGACCACGATCGGGGACCTCGAACGCCGCCTGGAACTCACCGCGACGTCACTGGAACGCGCCCGCCGTGAAGCCGCACGCAATGCCTCCGCTCGCGAGCGCGTGGATGAACTCGTGGCCGATAACAGCCGCCTGTCAACACGGGCGGAAACGATGCAAGGACATATACGTGAACTCCAGCAGCAAGTGGCAAAGCTCAAAGAAAACGCCGGCCTCCAAGAGGTCGCACAAGAGTTGCGCAATGAACTGGACGTGACGGCCGCTCGACAACAGGAACTCGAAAGTGCCGCCAAAACCTATCGCGAGAATATGGAAAACCTCCGTGCAAACCTCAAGAAAGTGTCCGTCGAACGAGTGCAGCTGAAACGCGATAATGAAGTGCTGAAAGAACTGTTCGACCGAGCCAAAGAACGCATTGCAACTTTCGAAGACGATACAGATACTCTCGAACAGCAGCTCGCAACAACACGCAGTGAAGCCAGAAAAGCATCCACCGCACTCGCCGTGGAAACGAAAAAACGGGAGAACCTGCAGGAACAGCTGGCAACCATCGCAAAAGAACTGCGGGAGGCCCGTGGATTCCGAGATAAGTATTTCGCGACACAGGGGCAAACGGACAAACAGGAAGATGCACGGACGGTGGAAACTGTGAAAGCACTCACAAAACTCCTGCAGGAAAAGGAAAAACACGTTCAGGAACTGAAAGATCTGACGCAAAACTTGACCGCCGACGTGCAAACACAGAAACAAGCGCTTGAGCAAAAACAGCAGGAACTCGTCGAACAGAACCGCTTGGTTGCACAGCATAAGCAAGGCTTGAGGCGCTTGGAAAAACAGAACGCCGCCCTCCTGGACCGGCTCGGTCAAGAGGAAAGCGGACGCTCCAGAACGAAAGAATCCAGCGAGACACTGCGCAATGAGTACGAAAAATTGGAAGACCGGACTGCAGGACTGGAAAAGGAAAACTTGCGGCTTACAGAAAAAAACAAGGCGCAGTTGACGTTGCTGCGCCAACAGGAAAAACAATTGAAAAACCTGCGACGCGAACAGGCGCAGATGAAGTTCACACAAGGAACGAGCGAGCAAGACAGCCCCGTTACTGCACTCAAAGAAGAACTTCAGAGAACCGAACAGAGCCTGAAGGAGGCCCTGACGTTCAAAGAATACGCACAGCAGAAAATCAGTGACCTGGAAAAACAACTTGCCAGCGCAAAAAGCAAGAAACCCGCCGGCATGGACTCCCACCTCCCGCAAGACTTGAAGCAAGTACAACGCGAACTTGAGGAGAAACAGGCACACATCGAACGGCTGGAAAAAGCCCTCGCCCAACAAACGGCGACCCCGGATGACCAGACACCGCCTCCCGCAATAACACAAAACGGCAAGACGCCCAAACCTTCGGAAAGAGATAAGGAACTGGTTATAGCCGGATTGCTGGAGAAAGCCGTGGCTGCCGAGAAAAGCGGT
>JAIPIM010000240.1 GCA_021734725.1 Minisyncoccota bacterium
TACCGTGCGTCAGGTTGCGGATATGCTGCAGACCGTTGTCGCGGGTACCCGGGCCGGCAATTACCGCGAGGGCGGCGACGAATTTGCCATCCGCGTCATGATTGAGGGTGCCGAGCAACAATCGCTGCGTGATCTACTGGACCTCACCATTACCAACGCTGCCGGTGACCCCGTCGTCTTACGCAATATCGTGTCTGTCAGCAGCCGTTCGGGACCCGTACGCATTGAACGCATCAATCAGGAACGGGTGGTAACGGTGCGGGCAAACATTCAGGATCGGGATCTGGGGTCGATTATTGAGGATATTCGCCATGGGCTGCAGGCCATTCCGGTCCCTCGCGGGTTCTCCATCGGATTCAGCGGTGATTATGACGAACAGCAGAAAGCGTTTAGCGAACTGCGTCTCGGCTTCGTACTGGCGCTTGTTCTGGTGTACATGGTGATGGCATGTCTTTATGAATCGCTGCGTGATCCTTTTGTCGTCATGTTTTCCGTGCCGCTGGCTGTCATCGGCGTTATACTCATGCTTTTCCTTACCGGCACGACATTCAATATGCAGTCATACATCGGGTGTATCATGCTCGGGGGCATCGTCGTGAACAACGCCATTCTGCTGGTGGATCACACCAACCAGTTGCGGCACGAAAACATGAGTCTTCGGGACGCCATAGAAGAAGCGGGTCGGCGACGCCTGCGCCCGATTTTGATGACGGCGCTGACCACGGTTTGCGGCCTCCTGCCGCTTGCCTTGGGCGTTGGTGAAGGCGGCGAAGCACAGGCACCGCACGCGCGCGCCGTGATTGGCGGTTTGGCAAGCTCAACGCTTATCACGCTCGTTTTTGTGCCGGTGGTCTATTCTGTATTTGAAAGTAAACGCGCCGGGCGCGCCACCGCGGCGGGGGCGACCGCGGAATCAATCTCGGACGATGAAGCCTATGAAGAAACATAACCTGAACAGTGCATGTTTCGCATGTATTCTTTGCCTGCTTGTAACCCGTTGTTTCGCCCCTCCAGGCGCCGACTTGGCACGTGCGGAAGTGACTTCTGGGGGGACTGCCGCGGCGGCTGAGGCCGAACCGTCGGGGATGGAGGCGACAACGTCAGCGTCCCGGCAGGACAGTGCGGACAGCGGCTCGCTTAACATTGCGATTGACCAAGCAGTGATCCTGGCGCTGGGAAACAACCGCGGCCTGGATATCGAACGACTGAATCCGAACATCGCGGGTAACGCAGAGGATCTCGAGCGCGCGGTATTTGATCCAGTGCTGAGCGCGAGCGTGGAAGTCGGCCGCGAGAAATCGGAATCGCGCAGCGGCGATACGGTGCACGGCAACACGATACGATCGGATGCGGGGGCTTCTCTTTTCTTACCTACGGGCACCCTTGTAGAGGCGGGTGTCGAGACTGGGCGTACGTGGGGCGGCGATCTGTCCGATCAATACGCGGCACGAGCGGGGCTCACGGTGACTCAGGCGTTGTTGCGAGGGGTGGGACTCGGGGTCAATCTCGCCGACCTGCGGCAGGCAGGTCTGGATACACGCTTCAGCAAATACGAACTGTACGGATTTGCCGAGGCTCTGGTGGCCGATGTGGAGACCACGTACTGGGATTATGTATTGGCCCGGCGGCAGGTTGATATTTATCGGGAGTCGCTTGCACTGGCCGAAAAGCAACTGACCGAGACGAACGTGCGGATTCGAGTGGGGGACTTGGCCGAGACCGAACGAGCGGCGGCCCAGGCCGAGATGGCTCTGCGGCGCGAAGGGCTTATAAATGTTCGCAGCCGCGTTGCCACCCTCCAAGTCCGACTGTTGCGGTTGATTGCGCCCGCGCGTCTGGCTCGGCGGGGACATGAGGTCGTTCCGTTGACGGCGCCGGTGGTCTCGGCCCGTGCCGACACGGATGCGCTCGAGGATCATATTGCGCTTGCGCTGAAAATGCGGCCGGACGTCAAGCAGGCGCGGTTGCTGATGCAGCGCGGCGACTTGGAGATTGTCAAAACCAAGAATGGGCTGCTGCCGCGTATGGACCTCTTTGTTTCATTGGGGCGCACTGGGTATGCGGGGTCATTCGGAGAGTCGGTGTCCGATGTGGCGGATGACGGATATGATGTTGCGGCCGGACTGATGCTGGAGTTCCCGCTGGGCAACCGGGCCGCTCGTGCTCGCCATGATACGGCGTTGCTCAGCCGCCGTCAGGCTGAGGAAAGCTTGCGGAATATCGAGGACCTGGTGCGCGAGGACGTGGAGGCGGCGTACATCGAGGTCCAGCGAGCGCGTGAGCAGATTGACGCGACCGCGGCTACGCGTCGCTTTCAGGAAGAAAAACTGCGGGCCGAAACGGTCAAGTTCAATGCGGATAAAAGCACCGCGCTCCTCGTCGCGACAGCGCAGCGCGATTTGCTGGCCAGCCGCGTCGCCGAAGTCGAGGCGGTGACAACCTACCTGAAAGCGCTGAGTTCGTTTTACTACCTGGACGGCTCCCTGCTCAAACGCCGGGGTATCCGCACATTCCAGGAGGGCGCGCACTGAGAAAGCGAATCTCCGCCGGGCTATGGCCTGGAAATACATCGTGTGGAGTCATAACGTGGTCCCCTTGTCAAGCGTTGCTGTGCACACTGGCGGCTGCTGGACAACGGGGGCGGCACAGGGACCGTTGCATTTGACGGGACTGACACGCAGTTGTAACTTGTGTGAGAGTTTCGCGTGTTGGATTACCGGCATTGCGGTCAGCTTTACGCCCAGGGGCGACGCAGAAAGGGCAAAGAATGTTTGTATCGCATTTCTTAGGACTGGAATTGACAGCCTCGGACGGGGTTGCTGGAGAGGTTCGGGACGTCTACTTTGACCACGCAATCTGGACCGTCAACTACTTGCGACTGGAAACGGGAGAAGGACTGTCCCGCCAGGATGTGCTTCTGCCCACAGCCATGGTCACATGGGACGCCGCAACACGATCTCTCGTGACGGATGCCACCGTTGATGAGATCGAACGAAGTCCGGACGTCAATGGTGATCCGCTGGTGTCGCGGGAGGCGGAACTGTTGTTGGGAAAGTATTGGCAATGGACGCCCTCGTGGACGCGCGAATTGACCGATGAAATGGCCGCCAACATTGAAAGTGAAGCCACCGAGAGCACGAAACGGAGTATGGAGGCGCTGACCCGGTCGCATCTGCGGAGTGCGGTAGAAGTTCGGGGATATCGTATTGCTGCAACCGACAAAGTTCTCGGAGACGTGGAGGACTTTGTAATCAACGACTGCAACTGGGAGATCGAAGGTATTGTTGTCGATACCCGTCGCTGGTTACCGGGAAGGCATGTTCTGATTGAGCGGCGATATTTGGGAACAATCAGTTGGGCTGGAAAGACCATAGCGGTGGATTTGCCTTCGGGAGATATCAAACAGGCGGAAGCCCCGGGCATGCACGAGCGCAAGTAAAGGGCGGTCCCGTCCGTTCCTATGTCCGTCAACCTTACCGGCAATGGTGTGATCGATCGTGCTTTCCTGCGCGGGGGAATTGGGGTCGGAAGATCAACGGACAGTCGGTCATGAGCATTTTACCGGTGTGCGGCAGGTAATACAAACTCGCAATATGCTTTTGACTTGCAAAAAGCAGAGCGTATGATAAAGTGCTTTACCTAACACGACGCGAAGCCTTCTTTACCGGGCTGACAGCGGCGATTCTCGACCGTACTTCAAGGATTTTTCTGTTCCTCCAAAAGTACACACTGCAATTGCTTCATCGGACGTGACAGGGCTGGCCGATGGTTACAACACCCAGTTCAATCCAGGAACGCAAGCGCGCCGTGACCGCCAAAGCGGTTTTGTTCGGTGTGCTCGGTATTCTCCTGATTGCTGGTCTGGCGGGTTTCCACGACACCCGAATCACCATGAGCCCGCCGCTGATCGGCAGCCACATGCCGGCCTCTCCTTACCTTTATATCATCCTGATTGCGTTCGGGTGGAACCTGCTGTGTTCGAAGGTCGCGCGTCCTTTCGTGCTGACGACACGCGAGCTGACGGTAGTGATGGGGCTTGTGTTGATGGCTTGTTTCCCGCCTATGTCCGGGCTTTTCCGGTATTTTCAACGTCAGCTCACCTTGCCGTGGTATTATCTTGCCACCGGCGGCCGGACGGAGTGGGAGGCCTACAATTTACTGGAGTATCTTCCGGACCGGTTGTTTCCCGCACCCGCTCCGGAGCGGGTGAATGGGGTATTGCAGCTGGACGACACCGTCTATCGGGGGTTTTTCACCGGTCTGGCGCAGGGGAATGACTCGATTGGACTTTTCGGATGGCCCTGGCAGGCGTGGCTTCAGCCACTCATGTACTGGGGACCGCTGATTCTTCTCATGTCTCTTTGTGTCATGTCGCTTTCTCTGATTGTGCACCAGCAATGGGCGCATCATGAACAGCTGAGCTATCCGGTGGCACAAGTGGGATTGTCGTTTGTGCGGCGTCGCTCGGGAAGAGGGGTGCCGGATGTCTTTCGTTCGCGTCTGTTCTGGTGGGGGTTCGTGCCGATTTTTCTACTCTACCTTCTCGAGTACACCCACCGTTGGGCGCCGGAAACCGTGCCGGGGCTGGCTGTGACGTTCCCCAATATTAAACAGTGGAGCATTAATCTAACACAAAAGATGCCGGTGTTGCAAAAGGTTCCCGGGTACACAACGTTGTCGCGGCAATCCATCTATTTTTCGATTGTCGGACTGGCCTATTTTGTGAGCGCGGAAATAAGCCTGACGATGGGATTAAGCCATATTCTTCTGGCAGCAGGCGGCGTTTGGTTTTTCACGGCGAGCGGGACGCCTCTTGTAAGAACAGATGTTAACGTGATACGGTCGGGTGCCTACGTGGGCTACGCATTGATTTTGCTGTATACGGGGCGGACCTACTATTTGGCTGTATTGCGCAAGGCTTTCGGGGCTGGCCCGCCAGCACCTCACGAAGCAGCTTCGGTCATGGCAACGCGTCTTTTCCTTCTGGCGTTTGGGGGGTTTGTCATCATGCTGTGTCTAATGGGGCTGGATTGGTTCATTGCATTGCTGTTCGGCCTGGCATTGATGCTGCTTTTTCTTGTTTTCACCCGGATCATTTGCGAGACCGGTATTCCATTTATGCAAGCGGGGTGGTATCCGGCGACCTTACTGACGGCTCTGCTGGGGCCGGCGGCTCTGGGCCCCGGCCCATTGGTGTACATCTTCTATCTGGGAACCGTGCTATGCCAGGATCCCCGAGAATGTCTGATGCCGTACGCGGCGACGAGTCTAAAGATGGCGGACGATGCAGGAATACGGATACAGCGGATATTCCGCGTCCTGGTTGCGGGCGTGCTGGTGGCACTGATTATCGGTTTTGTGAGTACCACCTGGACCATGTACAATTACGGCGCCATGTCCGGCGACGGCTTTGCGGCCAAGTATCCGCCGACGCGTCCGTTCGACTCTGCCGCCGCGGAAATTGCGAAGGTGAGTGAGGCGGGTATGCTGGATGAGAGCGAGGCCCTGAGCGGTATTGGCAAGTTGAAATTGCTCTCGCCGGACGGATCCACAGTGGGTTTCATGGTCTTCGGTCTGATTGGGGTGTTTCTGTTCTCCCTGCTGCGCTTTCGTTTTACAAAATTCCCGTTGCATCCTGTCCTTTTTCTCGTTGCCGGAACGTTTCCGGCCATGCATACATGGTGGGCCTTTCTTGTGGGATGGGCCGTTAAGTCGCTGGTTGTCAAGTTTGGCGGTGGGAAGGTTTATCAGAACCTGAAACCTCTGTTTGTTGGGATTATTGCAGGTGAACTGATAGCCGTAGGCTTATCGGTTGGGGTTGATTTAATCTATTTCTGGGTCACCGGAGGAGAACCGCCTCCGGTCCATCTCGATGTGATCCTGGGCTGACATGCGACTCCGCGGCGGTCGTATTGGAGATCCGATACCGCCAGCTTGGGGAACATTATTGGTGTCATCGTTTAACCGTGAATTCTGATACGAACAGTCTTACATGACCGAGCAACGCACAATCGATGTACGAAAGCAGCGGAAAATGACCGCGCGCGAGACCTTTCGTCTTTGCTTGAGCGGCATCAAGCACCGTCTGCTGCGGTCTATGCTGACGTTGTCGGTTGTGTCGCTGGCGGTGGCTTTCTTCATGTTCCTGTTGGCCGAAAACGGGTTTATGGCGGCGATCGCCCGCGGTATCCGACAACGGCTGGATGAGCAGCGTCTTGCCGGACGTGTCTTGAACAAGCTCTACAATCCAGCCTCCGCGGCGGAGCTTTCCCGCCGTCTTGGCAACAGTTTGAAAGTGGAGG
>JAIPIM010000241.1 GCA_021734725.1 Minisyncoccota bacterium
CATGAAATGCTACCCGACGGGCAGCCTATTGCTACCCCGCTTCACGCCGCTGCCCAACACCCCCTCCGACATCCAGGTCCCCCGAGAGGCAACCGGAATACAACCATGAACCAAATATGCAAACCGAGTGAGGTTGCCCCTATGACGCTCTACGCTCATACACACCCGGATTACCCTTGCGAGCCTGAAAAGTGGCAGCCTTTGGAGCAGCACTTGTTAGCCGTTGCGGAGCAGGCCGCGGGGTTTGCCGCAGCATTTGCCAGTGCAGAGTGGGCCTGGAATGCCGGCTGGTTGCACGATATCGGCAAGGCGGATTCAATTTTTCAGGGCTATCTCCTGAGATCGAATGGGTTGGATGATGTCGGCTATGATTGCGGGCGCGTGAATCACTCGTCAGCGGGCGCTGCCTGTGCCGAAGATCGGGTTGCGCAGGCCGGGCGCATTCTCGCGTATCTCATAGCGGGGCACCATGCGGGATTGCCAGACTGGGACAGTGTCAACACTGGGCAGGCGGCTTTGTCGTTTCGATTTGTTGAGGGCCGTCAGAATCAGGAGCGCATCTCGGCGTTTGCGGAAGCGGCAACGGAAAAATTGAAGCCGATGCAACGCCCGGCATTCGTGACAGCGGCCAATTTCCATTTTTGGGTGCGCATGCTCTTTTCCGCTCTGGTGGATGCTGACCGCCTGGATACCGAAAGCTTCATGAATGCGAGGCAAGCCAGTCTGCGCGGTCGTTATCCCACGCTTGTCGAATTGGCGCCCCTGCTTTTCACTGCGCTAGACCGGCTCGAACAGCAGGCGGACCGTTCAGACGTGAATGTCATCCGCGCCGAAGTCCGACGGGCCTGCGAGGCGCAGGCTGGGGTTTCCAGGGGCCTGTTTTCGCTGACCGTACCGACAGGCGGCGGAAAAACGCTTTCGGCGATGGCATTTGCCCTGCGGCATGCAATAGCCCATGGCCATACGCGGGTCATTTACGTCATTCCATACACCAGTATCATTGAACAGACCGGCCGGGTATTGGCTGGGATATTCGGGCGGGAGAATGTCATCGAGCATCACAGTAACCTCAGTCCCGCCAAGGAAACGCCACGCGCGCAACTGGCGGCGGAAAACTGGGATGCGCCGATTATTGTTACAACCAATGTGCAATTTTTCGAATCACTCTATGCCGCCAAACCGGGCCGCTGCCGCAAACTCCATAACATTGCCAATAGCGTCGTCATTCTCGATGAAGCGCAGATGCTCCCCCCCGAATTGCTGACGCCGTGCATTGATGTCATGCAAGACCTGGTCACCAGTTACGGCGCAACGCTTGTCCTGGCGACCGCCACGCAACCCGCCTTGCCAGGCATGACACCCGCCGAGATCATCCCGGCGGGGCTGAAGCTCTACGAGCGATTGCAACGCACGGAGATTCGCCTGCCTCCCGATCTGAATCAACGGACCGACTGGCCGACCGTTGCCGCCGAGCTTCGGCAACACGAACAGGTGCTGTGCATCGTCAACACCCGTCGCGATTGTCACGATCTCTGCCAATTGATGCCGCCGGATACCCTGCATCTCTCAGCCTTGATGTGCGGCGCGCACCGCGCGGCGGTCATCCGCTTGATTCGGGCGCGGTTGCGCAAGGGACTGCCGGTGCGCGTGGTCAGCACGCAACTAGTCGAAGCGGGAGTGGATATTGATTTTCCGGTCGTCTATCGCGCCCTGGCGGGTCTGGATTCCATTGCCCAAGCGGCGGGTCGCTGCAATCGGGAGGGACGGCGTGCGCGCGGCACGGTTCATGTGTTCGTGCCGCCAAGGTCTGCGCCCCGTGGATTACTCCTGAAAGGCGAGAACACAACCCGTGAGATGTGCGCGATGGGCTGTGATCCTGACCGGCCGGAAGCATATAAACGGTACTTTGAGTTGTTCTATTCGCGGCTGAACGACACCGGCAGCCAGTTCCGAGATTGGCTGGTGAAGGATGTCTCTCATGGCTTTCATGTCCAATTCCGAACTGCGGCCGAGCATTTTCGGCTGATTGATGATCAGGCGCAGCGCGCGGTCATTGTGCGTTATGGGCCAAGCCCGAAATGGATCGCACGCCTGCGTCGTGACGGCCCGACCCGGCACACCATGCGGGCCCTCCAGCGCTATACGGTCAACATCGCGCGCCCACTGGCCGAGGCCATGCGGACCGACGGCCGACTCGAAGAACCCTGGCCGGAAATGCTTGCACAGACGGACATGAACCTGTATCAAAGAGCTACTGGGTTGGCTGTGTTCCAGGAGCAGTTGTCAGCCGAGGATCTGATTGTGTGAACAAGGAGGCGTCATGAAAGGATTCTGTCTGGAAGTCAGCGGGCCATTCGCTTGTTTTACGCGGCCCGAGATGAAAGTCGAGCGCGTCAGCTATGACGTAATTACGCCCTCCGCGGCGCGCGCTATATTCGATGCGATCCTCTGGAAACCCGCCCTGGCCTGGCGCATCCGACGGATTGAGGTCCTGGCCCCCATCCGGTGGACGTCAGTGCGCCGCAACGAAGTCGGCAAAGTCGCCTCGACGCGCAGCCAGGGGATTTTCATTGATGATGGCAAGACGCGGCAACAACGGGCAAGTTTGCTCCTCCGAGACGTAAAGTACCGCCTCCACGCCGAGTTCGATTACATCCCGCCTGAACGAAGATGCAAGGCATCCAACCCCGTTCCCGATTGTCTCTTGGATGGGCAAGAGGCGGCAGACCTTAAAAAGCCGGAGGCGAAGCCCGACGAAAGCGAGGCCAAATATACCGCCATGTTCGAGCGCCGGGCACGGAAGGGACAATGCTTCAACCAACCGTACCTCGGCTGCCGCGAATTCTCAGCCGATTTCCGCCTCGTGGACCCGCGCAGTGACCCCGCCACGCCCATCGCCGAGACCCGCGACCTCGGCTGGATGTTCTACGATTGGGACTACAGTGGCCCAGAGCCGCAAGCCCGATTCTTCCACGCCCAACTTCAACATGGCGCATTGGACCTCGAACAGGCGGAGATACGTTCATGATCCTTCAAGCTTTAAAGGAATACTATGACCGAAAGGTCGATGAACCTGACAGCGACATCGCACCCGAAGGATTCGAGAGGAAAGAGATTCCCTTTCTCGTAGTCATCAACAGTGAGGGCCATTTCGTCAATTTGGAGGATACACGTGAAAGAATCGGCAATCGGCTCATTGGGAAAGTGTACTTGCTGCCTCGCTCCAAAACGCGGACGGGTATCAGAAGCTACGCAACCACATTCATGTTGTGGGATCATATTGGCTATCTATTCGGCCATCCAGCAGGAGACCTGAAGGCGACTAATCAGCATCATAGCTGGCTGCGTGCTCTCGGAATACTGCCAGCTGGCTTGGCTAAGGATGGACTTGCGGAGTATGTCATCGCCGTCGGCAGCACTGCTATGAAGGCGTTGCCAACCGAACTGTGGGAGGATGAGGGAGTAAAAGCAATTCGCAAGTTCTACGAGTCACCAGACCAGATTGCCGCCGTCAGAGCACACGGGACTTGGGCGGCGTGCCTGACGGTTCCATCGTGCAATATGACTTTCATTTTGGCCGGAGATTCGTTGCCCATCCCATGCCGGAAAGCCGTACGGTCTTGTGTGCAAAACACGGTTTCCAAGCAAGTACTTATAGCAGCGGATAAAGAGGGCCAGCAGATGGTAGGTCTGTGCTTGGTGACTGGCAATCGTGGTGAGATTGCGAAAACCCATGGTCGGACACCAATCAACAAGGACACCAAGAGCCTCATTGCCTTCCAAAAGAACTCAGGGTACGACTCAAACGGAAAAGAACAGGGTTACAATGCCCCGGTAAGCAAGTCAGCTGAATTCGCCTACACGACAGCTCTGAACACATTGTTGAAATCTAAACACCAGCGCGTTCGGGTTGGCGATGCTGCCACCGTATTCTGGTCTGCCAGAAAAACCAGCTTCGAGCATGATGCATCCCTGTTCTTCGATGAGCCGCCGAAGGATGATCCTGACCGTTGTACTTCTACCATTCTAGCAACATACGCGTCCATTTGGAGTGGCGCGTACATTGTTCCGGATGATGAGACTAAGTTCTACGTTCTCGGGTTGGCTCCCAACGCAGCACGTATTGCCGTCCGATTCTGGCATGTCGCGACCGTCAAGGAAATCGGGTGGCGATTCAACCGGCATATTAACGACCTCACCATTACTCACGGTGACAGAATCAACCCGGCTCTTCCGGTTCGAAGGCTGCTGCATGGCATCGCGCCACTGGGAGATGACGGTAAACTACCACCGAGACTTGCCGGCGACATGATGCGCGCCATCCTTGAGGGTCTGCCCTATCCACACACACTGTGGCAAGCTGCCATTTGCCGTATCCGCGCCGAGCACGACATTACCTATCCGCGTGCTGCATTGATCAAGGCCTGCATAAATCGTGCGACCCGTTACAACAACCCCCAAATAGAGGAGGAACTGAAGGTGAGCCTCGATCCAACGAACAACAATATTGGCTACCGGCTGGGGCGGCTATTTGCCGTGCTGGAGAAAATCCAAGCCGAATCCAGTCCCGGCATCAACGCCACCATCCGTGATCGGTTCTACGGGGCGGCATCGAGTACGCCGGTGACCGTCTTCGGGAACCTGATGCGCTTAAACAAGCATCACTTGTCAAAGCTTGAACACACAGGGCGACGCATCCAATTCGAACAGCTCATCGCCGAGATCATGGACGGCATTAGCGATTTCCCATCGTACCTGCGCCTAGAGGACCAGGGCCGTTTCGCGATCGGCTACTATCATCAGATGCAGAGCTTCTATACCAAGAAATCCAACAACCAAGCCCAGGAGGACTAATCCATGAGTGAGCCTATTAAGAACCGATACGACTTCGTCCTGATTTTTGATGTGCAGGACGGCAACCCGAACGGCGACCCCGATGCCGGCAATCTGCCGCGCGTGGACGCCGAAACCGGTTGCGGCCTCGTCACCGACGTGTGCCTCAAGCGCAAGGTCCGAAATTACGTACAACTTGGCGGGCATGACGTGTTCGTAAAAGAGAAGGCCGTGTTGAATCGGCTAATCGAGGAAGCGTACCAAACGCTAAACGTTGACCTGGCCAAGCCACCCACGGATGAAAAAGATGGGAAAAAGCGAAACCAGAATGGCGTTGGCCAAGGCGGGGAGGTGGAACGCGCTCGAGATACCATGTGTCGGAAGTATTACGATATCCGTGCATTTGGCGCTGTCATGTCAACTGGCCCTAACGCCGGCCAAGTGCGCGGGCCCGTGCAATTGACGTTTGGCCGGTCTGTTGATCGTATCGTATCGCTGGAGCACTCGATCACGCGGATGGCAGTGGCGACGCAGGCCGAAGCAGACAAGCAGAGCGGGGATAACCGGACGATGGGCCGGAAGAACACGGTACCCTATGGGCTTTATGTGGCGCACGGGTTCATTTCGGCGCATTTGGCCGCGCAGACGGGTTTTGGCCAGGCCGATCTCGATCTGCTGTGGGAAGCATTGCAGAATATGTTCGAGCATGATCGTTCGGCGGCGCGGGGCCTGATGAGTACACAGAAGCTGATTGTCTTTCAGCATGATAACGCCCTCGGTAACGCTTCCGCGCAAAGTCAATTCGCGCGCATTGGGATCGAAGCGGTTAAGACCCCACCGCGGTCAGTGAATGACTACCGGATTACGTTGGACGGGAACGTCTTGCCCCTCTCGCCGATACGGGTTGACGTCAAAGTCACTCCCTGAGCGCAGGTACGCTATGAAGTACCAGAATTTCGAAGACGTGCCGGTCTGGAATGACGGGATTCAAATGACTGTGGCGATATTTGAAGTGACGGAAGACTCAGCGTTTCGGGGCCGGGGCGATTTGGGCAACCAATTGCAACGTGCGGCGCTGTCCGTCCCCAACAATATCGCGGAAGGATTCGAGCGGGGCTCAACCGCAGAACTGATCCAGTTCCTGTATTATGCCAAAGGGTCTGCCGGTGAGGTTCGCTCGATCTGCCACGTCCTCCTGCGGATGCCGGTATTCGAGCATCTCAAATCTCAAATTTCAGATTTGAAATCCCGAGCCCGGAAGATCTCGCGTCAATTGGGAGGCTGGGCATTTTCATTGCAGGAAACCGACATCAAGGGGACGCGGCATCTGAATACATCGTCCCGGCAGGCATACCAGCAAAAGCACGAGCGTGCCCAGTTCATGGCCGAAATGGAGACCATTCTTGCACGCGCCCGCCGCGCAGGAGAGGAGGAAAAGTCAAACAGTTGAGCTTCACTGA
>JAIPIM010000242.1 GCA_021734725.1 Minisyncoccota bacterium
CTTCTACGGGAGCATGGCATGCGGGTAAACGAGGTAGCGGATAAGCTCGGATTCTCGTCACCCTGCTACTTCTCAAAAGTATTCAAAGAACGTACCGGTCAAGCGCCAAGCTCATACCGTCGGGGCAGTGAAAAGCAAAATTAAACGCCTCAGAATCCGGAATTCAACATTCAGCCTTCCGCATACCGCTTATCGGGAGCGGGATTTACCGCCGAAACGCCGCGAGGATCGAGACTCAGGCTTGGCCTTTCGCTCACTGCTTCTTCTCCGATCGTGAGATGAATGGCGCTCCGATGAGTTGCTCGCGAATGAACCGAGATCGTCCCATGTATCTTCCTCGCTTTTGGCATGTGAGTGCCGCGACCGGGCGGGCGCCCTTCCAACCTTCGCGGCCGGCTTCGGCTTGCTCCGGACCACCGGCCGATCCTTTGGTCGTTCTGAGCGTCTCGTCTTCTCGACATGACGCTTGATCTCAGCATGCAGGCGCTTGCTGTCTCGTTGCTTCCGCTCATCACGAACAACCGAGTGGCTGATAACCGAATCAGTCGATGCTTGGCGAGGCTCGTCGACCTCGAACTTCGGCTGCACTCGGTCAATCGACCGTGAGGATTTGGATTCTTTCCGGTGCCCCGGCCACTCTACGCGATCGTGCTCATCCCGCTTGGCATGAGCGACATCACGCTCGGCATGTTTTTCTTCACGTTCGATTCTCCGGACAAAGTCTTGTCGCGAGTCCGATACTGCCCGCTTTTCGCGCCCCCGAATATTGTGCTCCATCCTTCGCTCAGGCGGTGCCGGCTTTTCCGCCATCCTGTTCTCAGGGTCAGAACCGCGCCGCCCATCGCCCGCGTGCCGGGGCGGCATGGATGCCTGATCAGACCGTTCTTCTTGAGAATGACCTATGACCAGCCACCTCGATTTGCGCGCCTCTTTACTTCTCGACTCGTCCGTCCTGTCGGCCGAATGCTCTTCCTCTGAGGACCGGGCAGCTCGCCTTACCCTCTCAACCCTGCGTGAGGGCTCTCGCCTGTCCGTATGAACCTTGTCCGCGGGCTCATCCCTCGTCCGTCCGACCTCTCGGGTATCTCGTTCTTTCTCTTGGCCCGAAGACCACTCGCGTTTACTCGTCCACTGAGACTCACGAGGGTCCCCTCGGTAATCGCCGCGCCCGTCATGCCCGTCTCCCAGACCGCGCGCATCACGCGACTCTGTTCGAGAGATCTCCCGTCCGCGGTGACGATCGGAAACTCCGTCGCGGGAACGGCCTTTAGAACGGCGCGCCCAGTCCGTGCGACGTTCCTTGTCACGAAAGTAGTTCGCCGGACTCCGTCCGTAAAACTCGCGTTTGCGCTTATGTTCAATCCCGCGGTGCGAGATATCGTCCCGGTCAAAATGCCTGCGATCAGGCTCCCGACGCCGGCGGTAGTATCGATAGCCGTGGCGGCGGGGCGGACCGTAATGCGTATAACGCCGCCGGTAAATACGGTGGTGTCGATAATGATGATGCCGATGCCAATCGTCGTCGTAATAGGCAAACCCAAAGACGAGTCCCCCCCACCGCCAACCGACGTGCCATCCCAAGTATCCCGCCGTGTACCCGACGTAGACATAACGAGGCGTCCAATCATACACGCGCACGTAGGTTACAGGATAAACGGGATAGTAAGGAGGTATGGTGTAAATCACAGTTGGAACGTCAATACACACGCTCCATGGCCCAAACGAACTTCTGCCGCGATACCAGACACCGTCCAAACAGAGATAGTAATAAGGAAAGACACGCAACACCGAATAGGGTGTATTCACCGCATAATACACGTCCGTGGCGCCGATTCGCTCATAGTCGGGGTCGCCATAGTACTCGACGTTAACGGTCACGGCTTCACGAGCGACCGACTGTACGGTCGGAATCTGAGCCTCCTGAACAGCCTCGTGAGCTGCTTCCGTTCCTGGCACACTGGCCAACACGCCGCCCATGATGGCATCCGGTGGAATATTCGCAAACGTAACTGGCAGAGCCTCAGGCGGAACCACTTGCCACGGCCCCTGCATCAGGGATGGGCTGGCAAACCAGCGTCCGGCCAAAAGTACGTAGTGCTTCTGTTCGCCGATCTCAAGAAAAACATCCGCGTCGGTGTTGACAACATAGAGCAGCGACGTCCCGGGAATCACTGCATACCGCGGCTCGCCGTCCGTCATAAGCAACTCCGTCGGACGGGTCGCCACAATCACCCGGGGCTTATCGAAGGTGGTTTCGAACTTAACGTCTTCCTCCTCGGCTGCACGAGCGACCGACACCGGCACAGTGAGGGCATCCCGCCAGGGGCCTATATAATCGGATGCCGTGAGGTACTCATTCCCCACCTGCAAGAACCACTGCCCAGACCTCTTTTGCATCACCATGAAAGCATCCGTGTTCGTGACCGCAAAAAGGTCTGTCCCGGGCAGTTCTTCAAGGACGGGTTCACCATCAACGTGTATAACAACAGCCGGATGGGGAACCCACAGGATATCAGGTACGGCGTCCGCACCGGCCGCGGCCGCTTCCAGCTCCGCCTTTTCACGCTCCAAACTGCGCAGAAGAGGATCGAAGGCCACCTCGATGCCCTCCATGCCCTGCCGCAAGACCGTACCGATGACGTTGGTGTCCACCGCCGCATCGCCGGGTAAACGCAATGTTGTAACGCGAAACTCAGAGACCACGGCGGTCCGGGCATTCCGGTCAACCCGAAGGCGCATGTCAAACCATACCGCGCCAAACGCCGGTTCGTCTTGGTTGTGAGCAACGGATACAGCTGCCCGCCCCGTCATCCGGTCCCCGTCGTACGTCTCAATCTGGGGCTCGTAGAAAGCCACTTGGTAAGGCGTTGCCGCCATGCGCTGAGGCCACGGCGATACTGCTCCACTTGACCGGGGCGCCGCGGAAGCCAACAACAGGGCAATGCACAAATGCACCGCACTGCTCCCGGCTCTTCGTGTCAAATTCCTTTTCATGACTCTGCCCTCGCCTAACCGGGCTTCCATTCCCATCGTCCGCCAGCCTCTCCGGCATAGCGTTAATGAGAAAACACCCGTTGTTTTTTCGTCTCTGTATAATTAGACGCAAGCAGAGGACTTTTTATTCATTTTTACGGTTTTTCTCGTAATCCTTAGGTTATAGCGCTTTGAGCCTTTGAGATTGATACATTAATCAGGTTGCTGAAGCGGCTCACACTTTTTATCCAATAACCAGCGCTCCCGCTTAATGAACTCACCATTCTTGAAGGTCTGTTCACATGCGTGCTTTTTCTCGAGATGATTGAAACAGCTTCTCATGCAGCCTCGGGAACCACCGACTCCATAACTGCCGGCACCCGCGCCGCCTCCCCACTGTACGAGTTCCCAGTGCCCCTCCACCAGATGCCCGGACGGGTCTTCTTCAGTGCGCCGCCAATCTGCCTGTGAACGGGGCCAGCACAATTTGTAACCCACTTCTTCCGAGCAATTCTGTGTGGTAACATCGAACTCCCAGCCGGGCAAGCTCTTGTGGAGGAAAGGACTAACTTGCGGATCGCCGCCGTGATAACCAAGCGTGCAACGCCCCATTTGGACGTCGCCCCATTCGTACGTCTTGTCTTCAATCTGAACCTTTACCGTCTTGCCTTCCTTGATATGCGGAATCGCATTGGCCTGACATCCCGTCACACACTGCATGCAGCGGTCACAGAGCGTCCCGGGCTCAATCAGCGGATCGGGCTCGATTTCCAGATCCGTTAAAATTGCTGCAAGCCGTACCCTGGGACCGAATTTCTTGGTAAGGAATACTTTCGACCAACCACACTCGCCAAGGCCGCACGCCGTGCCCACAATGCGAATAGCAAAGTGAACGTTCGGCGCTACCGCTCCGGGACGGATCGGCTCGTCGGGCGGCTGAGTCTCGGGGACCCCCGGATAGTACGGCACTGCCTCATATCCATGGTCCTCGACAAAACACGCAGTCTCGTAAACCCCCACCGGGATGAAAAAACTGTTCAGCAAACCGTGGTAACCATAGTACGTGTAGGTGGGCCAATAAGTGCCTTCCTCGATCCCCCGCCAATTGCCGCGTAAAATCCGCCGCGCAAAACCAATGACCGTTTTACACTCGGGGTAGAGACTCGACGGATGCATGCGCTCCGGCGCACCCTCAAAACGTTCGATGTTCGCGAACCCGACAAGATCCAGCCCCTGTGCCTGAGCAAATTGCCGAATCTGTTCTTTCGTAACTTTCTTGGACATGATTGGTCTCCTGTTGCCCGTTTCCGTTGTGTCAAAACTGTCGGCCCATTCTGTCAACCAACGCCTGTTTTCAATCGGGGTACGGTCTGGCATTATTCACCACGACGACACGAAGGCTGAAAGAACGTTGCAGCCGATTTGGTTATACCGATGGCAAGTGTCTCGGTATGTCACGATCCCATGTTAAATCTCAGTGATGGCGACGTGGCCTTGGGCGTCGCGCTGCCAGGCCGGACGATTACGGAACTTTGTCGCCATAGCATTGGTTACACGACCCTCTTCTTCCAAGTGATGGACGCACGTGCGAGTGCACAGTGCACCAAGCCGGTCGGGCTTACCAGCCGGGTGGTCGCCGTTGGGCCGAGCACCGTTCTCGCAGGTGCGGCAAATATCATAATCAATATCCGCGACATTCATTTCTTTACCGGCAACAGTAACGGTTTTGGCATCCCCGAAAGCACCCAGCGGACAGGACTTCGCGCACAACCCGCAGTGATCGCAAACCGGTTCCTCAAGCATGGGTGTCGGTTTGAGGGGGGCATCCGTCAGGATCATTTGAAAACGCTGGCGCGGGCCGAACTGTGGAGTTAGGACCTCACCGGAATAACCGATTTCACCAAGCCCGGCACGTACAGCGGCTTCACGCACATCAATCATGACGTTCGGTGCAGGCTTGTCCGGCACTACGGGAATACCGGCAGGCGGGATGGCCGCATCCAAATCTTGGATGGGACAACACTCCCAGCGCTGGTCTTCAAGCCACGTGGCCAGAGAAATCGTGATCAGGGCAAGCATTCGGTCCTTCAGCCAGGAAAGACCGTACTGCCCATAAATGTCGAACTGCGTCCCCTCCTCGAGCCCGCGCAGGGTTCCCCGCGTGATCCGTTTTCCAACAACAATGACGGATTTGGTTTCAGGAAAAATGGACCGTGGATGGTGGTTGGGAGCAACGTCATCGAAACGCTCAATCGGCGCAATCCCTACCAGGTCCGCCCGTTTTTCTTCCGCAAACTGTAAAAACTTCTGCGTCAGCTCGTTCATGTGTAGTTCCTCTCTTGGTTTCTCTGTATTATTCCGGCCGTTCTCCGGAGTGCGTCAACCAGCTTTTCTCTACGTTGTTCATTGCCACGTACCGCCGGATAATAAACTCCCAGCGCCGCGGGCAGTCCGCCCGACGGCAGGTCCAGCGGCACCGCAAGAGCTTCAACATGATCTTTGTGCAACATGACCGCGCCCGCCTCAACAATGCCTGCCAGTGCGGCACTGAATTGCGCCTCCGTCCGCGCTTCGGGCCACGCACCCTCGCGCGCTCCCAGGTCCTCGCACAAAGCAGTCCTCTCATCGTCAGAAAGCTGCGCTAAAAGAGCGCGCCCCGTCGCGGTATCGTAGAAATTGCCATCAACCCCCGTCGCCGCGCCAACACGCAGGTCGTGCTGGCTTTCCAAGCTGACAATGGTGTGTCGCTGGCGTTCGCTGCAGACCGCCAGAATGACCGTCTCGTTCACGGCATCGTTAAGCTCCATCAGCGGTCGACGAGCCATGGCGGCCAATCGATTCATGGCTGTACGACCCCGCCCAAGCGCCAAAGCACGATTGCCAAGGCTGTAGCGCTTGCTGCCTTCGTCGCGACGCACATACCCCAGGACAAGCAGTGTATTAAGGAGGTTGTGGGTCGTAGGCGTTTTCAACCCAACGTCACTCGCCAGTTCGGAGCAACCGACGCCTTTCGATCCCGCCGCGTCAACCACCTCCAAGAGATGCAGCGCACGCTCGACAGACTGGACTGTTTTCAACATTACTGACTCCCTTTTGTCATTGTTGATACTTTAGTGCGGTAACATTCGCCGTCAAACCACTGTCGTCAAATATATCCCGGGCATGCAAGGTTAGTGCTGGGCCTGGGTGCAGTTGTGCCGCTGCCTGATTTTTTTCTGCCGAACAGCTTGACACAGCAATCCGGGTGATCTATGATGCAAATACTGAAAGCATTCAGAAGGCTGTGTCTCCGCTACAC
>JAIPIM010000243.1 GCA_021734725.1 Minisyncoccota bacterium
TAAGCACATTCAAGAATGCCGTCGATGCAAGCACAATGTCGACTTCTTCGGACGTGTCGACCAAACCTTGGCCGACAGCAAGCAACCGCCTTCCGGGCTTAACCAACGTATTGTAGAGCGCTGCACCCAGATGAGCACAACGCCCTTGCCCTTTGACTGGCGGGTGAATGTTCTTCGCATAGCGGCTGTGCTTGTCGTTATCGCTGCAATCACGGCTGCTTTCCTCGTACTGTCATGGCCGCGCACGTCTTCTGAAAATATGGTGGCTGGCACCGATCCTCTTACCATCTCAGAAGACGGCATACAATCCACCGGTCGAGACGATGTATCGCCCACAAGACGCACCATCTATTTCCAGCAATCCCCCAGCACCTTCCCCGTCGCTAAGATCAGGGCCGGAAGCGCCGAGCCGAATGTGGAAGGTTTTGTCCGCAGTCTGTTGCTCACCGAACAGTCAAAGACAAATATTCTCCCGGCAGCTGTCCGGCACGTTTGGGTGGTGGACGATCTTGACACAGCGCGTAAACAATTGCTTGATTCACTGCCAGCCGGCGCTGTTGCTGTCCCCACCAATGGAAGAAACCATGCCATGTGTTTCCGGATTTCACTTTCGGATACTGATTTGCAGGGCCTTGTGACCTCGCTTGAAAGGTCTGGATGGGCCTTGGTCACGCCCGCCCTGCCGCAGCCTGGGGAAATCGACAGCCTTCTCCTCACCGGCCAGGAAGTTCTCTACACCGCCGATATCGTTGCTCGGTAGAGAGCACAGAGTGGCCTCGGAGGGGACAAGTGCGGGACGGCGGGGACAATACCGGTACGAACAGCCTCACGCGTGAGGATTTTCAACTCTTGAGTGAGCGCTCAAGCTTGCCAATCATGTGTTGGAAATCCATATCCTTCTTGATGCGCTTATCCACCATATTGGCGGCATGAAGGATAGTTGCGTGATTGCGGTTAAATGATTCGGCAATCGCAGGCGATGAAAAATCGGTCAGCTTTCGGCACAGATACATGGCCACTTGGCGCGGAAAGGCAATATTGTGCGGACGGCGCTTGCTGGTCATATCGGCAACGCGTATGTCGAAAAACTCTGCTACCGCCCGCTGAATACCTTCGATCGTCAATGCATTGCTGGACTCTTCTTCCAGAATAGGACGAAGAAGTTGCTGTGCTTTTTCTATCGTTATCTCTCCACCCGTCATGGACGTGTACGAAACCAGTCTTATGAGGGCACCCTCGAGACGTCGAATATTGGATTTGATACAACCGGCAATAAAGAAAAGGACGTCATCGTTGATTTTTACGTTGTGGTCTTCCTGTTTACGCCGGAGAATAGCCACGCGTGTCTCTATATCCGGTGTCATAATCTCCGTGGTTAACCCCCATTCAAAACGGGATACCAAACGCTTTTCCAACCCACGAATTTCGTGAGGCGGCCGATCGGACGTGAGAATAATCTGCTTATGGCCATTGTACAGTGCATTGAACGTGTGAAAAAATTCCTCTTGCAGCTGTTCCTTCCCAGTAAAGAAATGAACGTCATCTATGAGCAAGAGATCAACGCTGCGAAAATGCCTGCGGAACTTTGGCAATGCACGGTCTCTCAATGCATCGATGAATTTGTTCGCGAATTCCTCACTGGACATGTAGGCTACTCTCGCCTTCTTGCGAACCTGCAACACTTCTTGTCCTACTGCCTGCAGCAAGTGCGTCTTGCCGAGACCGGTTGCTCCGTGGACAAACAATGGGTTGTAGGCTTTGCCGGGAGCACGTGCGACAGCACAGGACGCGGCATGGGCGAATTTATTGTTTTCGCCCACAACGAACGTGTCAAACGTGAACCGCCGGTTATAAGAGATTTCGTGCCCGGTATCCCTCAATGCATGAGTGGTGGGCGGCGCAGGGGCAACGCGTTTCTCTGGTTTCCGTTCCGCCAACACCGGAGCTTCATGGCCTGTTTCAAACTTAACTTTAACCGGTAATCCAGTAATCTCCGCAAGCGTCCCGCAGATCAATTCCTTGTAATTGGCGGTTAACCATTCCGAGAAAATGTCATTCGACACCCCCAGGCGGAATGTCTGGTTTGTGAATCCCAGAGGAACGATTCCCGCTATCCAGCGATCGTAAGTATCTTCATTGAGAAGGCGCCGCAATCTTTTACAGGCATCTTGCCAGATAGGGATAAACTCTTCAGGGGTCATCGTCACAACGTACCCATTGCAGGTTAGAGTAATGATAGAGACAAGCTAAGATTAACCGCCACCGCTTAGACGAGTACATGCTTGACCCTCGTCATTTCCCCGTGACGGTCAGCAGAACAAATCTAGCTGAGGTATAGACATTGACAAGCGATTTTTACAGAGTTTTCCGCGTCCGGCTGTCATTTTGTTTCTAACACAGTGCAAACAAAACAGATAACATACCGCTTTTTTTTGCGGCATGGACGGTGCCCTCTGCAAAGTGTTTCGTCGATTCTGGAAGCCCCACCTGGAGAGGGCGCCATAAACACTTAAACTGTTACCGTTGTGTGCGTTATATACTGGTCAACTCATTTCGTGGATATCTCATTCCGCATCCTCCTTGCGACAACCGAGTCCAATCGTTTATGGTGCACGCAAGGTTTGAACCGCCCCCAACTCGCGCTATGGTGTTCTCACCGCCAGATGGCAGCCAGATGACAGCATCAAAGACTGAGGTTAACGATGTAGACCATGGCAAAAAAGATCAAGGATACCCCCGACCTATGCGCGTAATCTTTCACCCCAACCTCAATACAACACAGGAGAAAACATATGGTAACAGCGTTTGTTCTTATTAATGTCGAGGACACAAAGCTCAATGAAATTGCCGACGCAGTGCTTTCATTGCCGGGCGTCAGCGAGGTCCACGTCGTTGCCGGGGAATACGACATGATCGCCGTCATACGAACGACAGACAACACCCGATTGTCGGAACTGCTCACCAAACATATCATTCACACCCCCGGCATTAAACGCACCAAAACATTGATCTCGCTCGAGGCCTACGCTAACTTCGACCTTGACTCCACGTTTAATGGATGAAGCGACTTGTCTTCCGCGGGTTGAACTTGACGGGAGCAAAAGAAAATGCATATTATTTGTTTTTGGTCACGATAATAAATGAGTGTGTAAATTGACGGGAGTCACGCCAATGAGTCTGCATAAAAGCTTAAAGGGAAGCAGCAAGATTCGCAAGAAGCGAAATGTATTGAAGCGCTATGAACGTATCAATGTCTTGAAAGAAGAAGGCCGGTATGAGGAAGGCCAGAAAGTCTGGGGACTTCCCAAGACGAAAGTCAGAGAATAAACAAGCGTATTTCCTGCCAGGCGCCCCACGTTGCTACGAGCAGGATGACGGTAAAAATCAAAAGAAGCCATACACGCCATTTTCCGCTCCCCCGCGGAAGATGGCGTTTTTTTATCCAGCGTCGTTGACCGGCCCCCAGATAGTGGATCCAGGAAGTACCGCTTCTGGAACGGTTGGCGAATTTGCCTCTAGGTCGCGGCAGCATGACTTCGATTGTCCCGTGTTTCCGAGTTCAAGGTCCCACGAACGGTTGTAAAAAAGCCCCCGACAGTACGGGGGCTTGAAACGAAGTGGGTGAACTCCTGCGGCATGAAGAGTGCACGTTCGTCCATCACTCCACAACTTCCACCAGTTCAACGTCGAAGGTCAGATTCTGGCCGGCAAGCGGATGGTTGCCATCCACTTTGACACCGTCATCCTTGACTTCGGTGATGCGCAATCTCACAGCACCGCCGTCCTTTGTCTGTCCCTGGAGGACCATTCCCACTTGCGGTTCAATATCGTCCGGCAACTCATCCTCGGGAATGTCCATGACAGCCTGTTCATTACGATGGCCGTAACCTTGTTCCGGGGTGATTTTAACCTGTTTTTCTTCGCCTTCTTCCATGCCTTTGACGGCATCCTCAAAGCCCGCAATAATTTCGCTTTCACCCAGCGTGAATTCCAACGGTTGCCGATTGCGTGACGTATCAAACACTGTGCCGTCATCAAGACTGCCTGTGTAGTGGACGCGTACCTTGCTGCCTTCTGTGGCGGTTGTCATACCTGAGTCTCCATTATTATCCCCCGAAGAAAAATGAGCGATCTCAGCCAACACATTAGGGGATTTTATGCCGGCGGCGAACATGTCAATCAAGGACGCAACAGACTGAGACACCTGCACCACCAGATGCGTCAGATGCACGACCTTGAAATACTACATTAGGGGAGCAACGGCAAGAATGCAAACGCACAAGTCCCCCGCGGGAGAGACTTAGCCCGCTGTTAAGATCCTGCTTCTATGACCAACGATTAACCGGATGACTGAGATGGATCATTGCGAATGTCCAAGCGGTCAACGTGCAGGTTGAGCAAACCGTGATAAGGTATCACTGCGTAAATTAACCGTCATGTTTCGCGGGTTTCGACATCACCACCCGAGAGTCCCTACATTTGGAAAGGAGCAGGTATGCCTGACACGTGCAGCCCTCACCTCAAAGACTGGCAGAATCCCGCCGTCGTCCACCGCCATCGTGAAGCACCGCACGCCAGCTTTATCCCGTTTTCAAATGCCGAAAGCGCCCTGCGAGGGAGTCCTGGCCAGTCCCCTTGGGTCATGGAACTGAACGGTCACTGGAAATTTCGATTCTGCACGGCACCGGAGACCACACCTCCAAACTTCCATGCACCGTCCTTTGACGACAGCGACTGGGACTCCATTCCCGTACCATGCAGCTGGCAAACAGAGGGATACGGACATCCTCATTACACGAATGTCAGCTATCCATTCCCGGTGGACCCGCCCCGCATACCAAACGAAAACCCGACTGGTGTGTACCGGCGAACATTCATGATTCCCAAAACTTGGGACGGACGCCGCGTGCTGCTGCACTTTAAGGGAGTGGATTCTGCATTCTATGTTTGGGTTAACGGGCTTATGGCGGGCTTCAGTAAAGGCAGCCGCGTCCCTGCCGAATTTGATATTTCAGAATATGCGCGTATCGGTACGAATACGGTGGCGGTACAAGTCATGCAGTGGTCCGACGGAAGCTACCTGGAGGATCAAGACATGTGGTGGCTCAGCGGCATTTTCCGCGATGTCACGCTCTTCGCCGTCCCCCAGATTCACATTCGCGATTTTGCCGTACGCACCGAACTTGACAGCGACTACAGAGATGCCGTCTTCAGGTTGCATGGAGAGATCCGAAACCGTACGAGTGACACCGAGAGAGGTGCCTCTCTTGAAGCCCAGCTTCTGGACGCGGCGGGGAGAACAATCCTCGCCAAGCCCGTACGTGTCGCAATAAACGCACCGGCAAACAGCGACACCACCTTCGAATTGGTGACCAAAGTCACGAACCCCCGTAAATGGACGGCTGAAACTCCTTATCTTTATAGGTTATTGCTCGTCTTAAAAGACAAAACCGGCAACCCACTTCAGGCCACTTCTTGCAACGTCGGTTTCCGTTCGGTTGAATTACGTAACGGCAATCTTTTGGTAAACGGTATCCCCGTCATTTTCAAAGGCGTCAACCGACACGACCACGACCCGGAGCGCGGCAAAGCGGTATCCATGGGAAAAATGCTCCACGACATCCTGCTCATGAAACAACATAATATCAACACAGTCCGGACATCGCATTACCCCAATGATGCCCGCTTCTACGATCTCTGTGATTACTATGGGATGTATGTCGTTGACGAAGCGGATGTGGAGTGTCACGGAATGGGGGCTGCCGGTGATTGGAACCGGTTGAGCAACGATCCGGCTTGGGAAGCTGCCTACGTCGATCGCATGGCACGTATGGTGGAACGCGACAAGAATCACCCGTCAATCGTCATGTGGTCTCTGGGCAACGAAGCTGGCTGCGGCCGCAACCACAAGGCCATGGCTGATTATGCGCGCTACACCGATCCTACTCGACTGATTCATTACGAAGGCGACCGAAAATTGGAAATAGCGGATGTCCTGAGCGCTATGTATCCTTCCGTCGAGGAACTCATAAAGGTTGGACAGGGACGCACGTTCCGTGCAGGCACGCCCCTTGAACTTTCACATGACGTGTACGGTGACAAACCATTCTTCATGTGTGAATACGCACACGCAATGGGTAACGGGCCGGGCTCTCTCAAGGAATACTGGGAGACCATCTACAAGTACAAACGGCTGCAGGGGGGATGTGTCTGGGATTGGATCGATCAGGGACTGCGAAAGCAGACGGAAGACGGTGTC
>JAIPIM010000001.1 GCA_021734725.1 Minisyncoccota bacterium
AGTTCGGAGGGCTTGTGCATGGCGGGCACCACAGTTTTGTTGCTTATCCCGGATCCACTATGTATATGCCATGGCTCGATTTTTCCGGACCAGAGGGGGGGCTTGCGATGATCAACTACATGGGGCGGCCGTATACGGGCGGTGTCGCCGGGGTCAATCAGATGGGCTACGACAAAGGATCGCTGGAGTGCTATGGGTGGGCGCATTATCCGCTTATAGGGAAGGCGGGGACGTGGACATCTCCGCCGGTCGGCGTCGGCATTCGTGAGGGGAGTTGGCACACTACCGCCGACCGTTACTACGACTGGTTCAGGTCCACCATCGGGATTGAGATTGAGCAGCCGGCTTCATTGCGGACAGGTATTGGGTTTCAAAATATCTATACCCGCGAATTCGGTGCGGCCAGGATAAACGACTTTGAATCGATTCCCGAGCATGCCCGCGCCGGTGTGGACAACGTCGTACGTGACCTGTCGGTTTGGGATCATGCCTCCATGGGGAACTATGTGCTGTATGAACCTGACGTGGATCTTCTGGACTACACTCCCGGGGATTGCGAGAAACTACGGCGGGCAATCGCGGAGGCCAGGGAACAAGGCGCTGTTGTCTCGGCGCTGGTCAATTTTCGTCACATCAATGTGCGCCCCGAACTCTACGCGCGGTACAAGTCCGAAGCCGTTCTTTCCCTGGACGGTTCCGAGCAGCGGGAGAACTGGTGTGGCACTCGCTCCTCCGCGGCGTTCTGGAGTCGGCACCTGGGGTTGAACTGCATCCTTCTCAGTCCCCGTTCGCCAGCCACCCGGAAGCGGGTCGAGATGTTGCTCGAAAAATACCTGGAGCTGGGGTACACAGCGCTTTTCTACGATCAGCCGTTCCTTTATCAGCTCGACTACAACCACATGGGGGCTGAAAGCCGGCCCGATGACGCATCCTCCGCCTGGTACGATATCATTCAGGATGCACGCTCCAGATTACGCGAGGAAAACGCGGATGCGTATACCATCGGCGAACAATGCGACATTTTCAGTGCCTCGCGTGCTATCGATCTGCACATGGAATGGAACTTCACCAACAACGGCATTGAGGATCTTGCGCGTGTCCACTATGCCTGTCCGCACGCTCTCCTCAGTTACGTGATTGACTACACGACGACGGGTGAAGCGCACGCAAGCCACGCGTTTGCCGCGGGATTATACTTGTGCCTGGCCATCGACGGTAATGAGTCCAACATCGGCGCGCGTCCTGCCTTGGCCGAACACGTCAGGCGATTGGCGGCGTTGCGCAAGAAATGTGCGGACCGGACAGTGTTCGGCCGCTTCCGCCATACCGAGGGCCTTATGTGCGACAACGATCCTGGGATTGTCGCGTACGCGTACGATTCGGACCATGGGCCAGCCGTTGTTCTGGCGGCGGGCGACGAAGGCGGCACTGCCCGCGTGCGTTTGGATGCTTCTTGTTTTCGATCTTCCGCGAGCGAAGGCGGGGGGTGCTTGTTTCTTTTGAACGGTGACGAAAAGGATGTCGGCCGGACGGATCGGCTTGACTGCGCGCTTTCCGCGGACCAGGTTGTTGTTTGGTATCTGTAAGGGCGTTCCTGTCCTTGCCTTGGGTATTTGATACGCGTCTGTAGGCGGTCGCCGGGTGGAACCGCCTCCCACGTTGTGGGGGTCGCCGGGTGGAACCGCCTCCCACGTTGCGGGGGTCGCCGGGTGGAGCCGCCTCCCACGTTGCGGTGCTCCGGACCGTACAGGCGCACGGATGAGTCAGGAGCCCCGTTTTACTTGTGCGGTGGCAACGCCCCGTAATATTATGTTTTTAAAAACCATCATCCCCTGGGGACTGGTATAAGCTCCAAGTTCTAAGTATGGGATGGCGTTGAAAAAGGGAGTGGAAATGAAGGCTTTGTATGAACGGGACGTGCGACTTGAGACATGTCTCAATGGCGAGTGGGATTTCAAGAGCGAGGCTGACGATCGGTGGACAAAGGTACGCGTTCCGAGCGCTTATGCCGGTGTTTTGCAGAGTTGGGGGGCGAAGCAGTGGGACTGTTTCGATTATCCGGAGGACTGGGAAGGAAAGGCCGCGGTGTACAGGCGAACGTTTACGGTCCCGCCGGAGATGAAGGGGATGGATATTCGGTTTGCCTGCAATGCATGCGCGCATCATTCCACGATTGTGCTCAACGGCAAGCAAGTTGGGGAATGGCACGATGGATATACGCCGTTTGAGTTTTCCTTGAATGCCGCGGTGGTCGATGGCGAGAACACGCTTGAGGTGCGGGTCAGCGAGCAACCCAACGATTTATTCGACGATTACGGCACGCATCGTCGCGGCATTTGGCAGGACACGTTTTTGAGGGCGCGCCCCCGGGTAGCCGTCGGGAACGATCTGTTTATCAAAACCTCCGTTGCCGACGGCGAGATCGTGTGTGAGACACCGGTGGAGAATCGCCGTGACGAGACCGCATGTTTCAGGCTTGCCTGTGTTGTGACCGAGTGCGACGGCAGGGAAGTCCAGCGATTCGAGGGGGACCGCGAGTATCGCCTGGAGGCTGGGAAAAGCGAGACTTATTCGGTCGGCGATTGCTGGACCGATCCGCACCTTTGGTTTCCGCACGATCCCCATCTCTACACCATGCATGTTCTGTTGATTGACGAGGATGGTGAGGTGGTGGATAACAAACGTGTACGGTTTGGATTCCGCGAGATTTCGTGGGAGGGGCCCCACTTATTCATCAATGGGCGCGAGCTGTTTCTGCGTGGGCACGGTGGACATTACTTCGGTGACATTCAGGGATCCCGTGCTTACATGGAGACGTGGTTGCGGAAGATGCGGGCGCGCGGTATCAACTTTATGCGGCTCCACGACAGTCCGAAGCACCGCGAACTTTACGAAGTCGCGGACGAAGTGGGAATACTGCTCGAGTCCGAAGGCGTTTTTCATTTTCGCGTGCCCGAGAAAACCGAGATTTGGCAGGGGCATTTGGAGCGGCTGGTCAAGGCCCAGCGGAATCATCCCTCCATCATTGTGTGGAGTGTATCCAACGAACTTCGCTGGCGCGGTGGCGGGGAGAAACCGGAGATGATCGAGTGGGTGAAGCGATTTGACCGGACGCGTCCTGTCTTCGCTTCCGATTTCAGCTTGGAATCACGCCACGGCGATATTTGCGGGCATCATTACGACCCGGTTTCAGGTTTCGAGGATTGGGAAAAGTTCGGCCCGGACAAACCCATGATCTGGGACGAAATAGGCAGTGTCTGGCAGCACGACCGTCCGCTGGATAACGGGACGTCGGGGTACGAGGCGCAGGCCCAGGATTATGCCACGGGTTTGTGGCACGACGGCCACGATCAGATTCTGAAAGACATTCGACTGCATCATGAAGGCAAGGTTTTTCAGGGAGAACTGCATCGTGTGGCCGGCTTTGTCCCCTGGGATTTGAGCTACGTCTTTTTCCGATGGCAGCCCACCAACAACAACCAGTTGCTTGAGTTGTCGCATGACGATCTCGGCGGACCGGGGATCAAGCACAACCATGTGAGGCCCTGCGCGTCCCCCATCAATCCGTGGGATCCCACGCTGCCGGAATTCGAAGCGAATCCCGGGTATTACCTGTTCGAGAAATATATGCGGCCGGTACGCTGTTTCGATGACCGTGATGAGCGCACGTTTTTCGCGGACTCAGAAGTGACGTTCACCGCGCGCATTTTCTACGATGACACGCGGCTTGCGGACGAACTGGCCTGCCGCGTGGAAACACTCGACGGTGAGCTGCTGACCGAAACTACGCAGAGTGTTCGTTTGGCTCCGGGATGTATCCAGAATGATGTGCCGTGTCAATTTCGGTTTCCGGAGGTTGATTGTGTGACTTCGGTCCGGCTGGTGCGTGAGTTTCGTTATCAAGGCGCCAGCGGGTATCGCGAGGTACGCGCCGGGAAAATCTTTCCGCGTGTCAGTTTGCCCGGGATCAGGTGCGGGGTAGTGGGGGACCTTGACGCGGATGCACTTGTGTCGGCCGGGATTCCCGTAAACCGAGTGGAGGGAGATATCGATGGTGTCGATATTCTGCTGGTGGACGAGACTGCGTTTGGGGAAAATCGCGTTCAATCCTATATCGAAGGTGGCGGTAAGGTGCTGTGCATTGCAGAGGCCGATATGTCCGCAGCGCCCAAGAGCCGCATCATCGATCGGTTCACCAGCAGCGAAGGCGTTTTGGAAACAGATCGTGGATTGGAGTCCGCGGACGGCTGCACGTGGTACGGCTGGGCACCGTCCGGAGACGTGCGTATCCTGCAATGCGAGCAATGGGGGCTTCAGCAGGACATTGGTCGCCTGTCATTCAGTGAGATCGCGGAACCGGGGGCCTATGCGTACGCATGCTTTGAAAGCCCCTTACTCCAGCTTGACGAAGGGGCTCTTTGCCTGAAATACGAAAGCGATGTGCGGAATTTGGAAGACTTGGCGCGTGTTGGCACGCGCCTGTTTGACAGGACTATTGGAATTCTGCTCCGCGATGCTGACGACCGCTGGTTCCTGTGTTCCGAGGATAGCGGCTTCACGCTTGGCAAGAATGGAACGCCCAGGTATTCTCTGGCGGATTTGGAATGGCGGGAAGTTACGAACGTTCAAAACGGCAAGATTCAGGGGCGGATTGAGACGGGGACCGGCAGTCAACCGGACTTTTCCTGTGTACGCGGTGCCGGGATCTATCATTTCAGTGTACCGGAGAAGCCGTTGGACTTCTGGTTCTCCAAGGTAGAATGGACCGGTCGGGCCGCCCCCGGTGCATTGATTCCGTTCAACGGGCCCCGTCATCGGTTGCTTGCCGATATTGACCAGCAGGATTTGAGTTTCTGGCGCGGAGGCTCAACGACGAAGACACTGCATGCCCGGGAACAATGTAATGTCCGTGTCGTATTAGCCGGCAACAAGGACGGCCACGGCAGTGCGTTGTACGAACAGATGAGTGGTGATGGAATAGCGGTTGTCACGTCGCTGAAATTGACGGAACTCGACACCGAGCCCGCGGCGCATGGCATGATCAAGAATAGTCTCTCGTATCTACGCGATTACGAGGCAACGAAGCCTGCTCGGACGGTCGTGTTCACGGAGCCCGAGTTGCGTGCGCGTCTGGACGAATTGGGGCTGGTACGTCAGGACGCTCTGACCGGTGCGACAACCATCATTATCGACGGCGCTAATGCCCGGTCCGCACGTGAGGCCGGTGTCAGCGATCTCGTTCGTGCCGGCGCCAGTCTCTTGGTTTGCAATACCGACGCTGACAGCATGGCGGACATCCGGGAGTTGACCGGACGAGACATGAGTCTCACGGAGCCGTTTCTGGGGGAGCGCCGTCACTGCGTCAAAGCCGCCGTGAGCTGGACCAAGGCCGATACACCGCCGGTCATGTGTGAATATTACGAGGGCATCATGACTCATCAGCCGTTTGAGCCCAACTACGATCCTCTTCTTGCGGGGTTGGTCAATCGCGACCTGGACTGGGATGGCGCGGAGATGTTCCGCGAGGGAATCGAGATACGCGGAATGGACCCGGTGCGCGCGTGCGCTGACTACAGCATACTGGTCAGCAACTGGCGGATTGACTGGCGGAAGCCGAGTTGGGGGGGCGAGTACATCCATGCGGCCAAGGATCAAAAGCGCGCCCATTGGTTTGTGAACCGTGATCCGGTGGTGCTGAAGATCCGGCATGGTGCCGGCCAGATCGTCTTCTGTCAGCTCGATCTGCTGAACGACAGTGAGCAAGCGCGACGTCTCACCACGCAATTGCTGACCAATATGGGGTGCGCGATCGGTCGGGATACACGCTTCGCGGCCGCCGCAAAGACTTTCGACCTGAATATTCGGGCCAACCAGATCGAGCGCTTTGAAGAGCACTATCGGTTTGTCTCTCCGGTGAGTCGCCAATACTACGGCACGCCGGAAGGGATGCGTGAAGCGGCGAAGACTGTGCGCAAACCTGAAGAGAAAACGCCCACGCTGCTCATCGGCGACGAGCTTACGGTTCGGTATTATCCGTATGCCGTCAATAAGATGTGGGAGGCACACGATGTTCAGGGAATCACCGGCTCGGCGGGTTCTACTCGCGAGGGGGTGGGGAACGTGAAACAGCAAGCATCTTCCCGCTTCAACATTATTCAATTCAGCTTTGGATTGGAAGACCTGAAGCTGGGTTCGGACGGTAAGCCTGAGGTTGGGCTCGATGAGTTCACGGCGAATCTGCAAGAGATTGTGTCGCATCTCAAGACAACCGGCGCGAAGCTGTACTGGACAACCATTATTCCGATTCCGAAAGGGGACCCTGAGTATCGTGCCGGGGATGAGGTCGCCTACAATGCGGCCGCGCAGGAAATCATGGATGCGAACGGTGTGTACACAAACGATCTCTATCGGTTTGTCATGCAGAAGATGCCGGATTTTGTTGAGCGCGACAAACTGGACTTTATGCCCGAGTTGCTGGGTCTAATCGGCAACCAGGTTGCGGAGGCGCTGATGTTCTTTGGCGCCCAGTAAAGGATGGGTGACACCATGGGGCAGTGGAAAACAGGCTGTTCACTGAAATCTGTAAGATGTTGAATGTTGGAATCTTGGAATGTTGGGCTGCAAGGGCTTACGACCAGACAATCGATGCAGAAAAGTGAGAAGAGCCAGAAAAAAGTTGTAACCGCGGCCATCAGCTACCCCATGGGACAACCAATCGAACCCAATCAAAGGACATTGCACTATGCCACGCAAGAAGAATGTGTTGCTGGTTATTTCGGATCAGCATAATGCAAGTTTACTGGGGTGTGAGGCGCATCCGCAGGTGCGGACCCCGAACCTTGACCGGTTTGCCGCCGAAGGCGTTCGGTTTACAAATGCTTACACGCAGAACACCATCTGTACACCCAGTCGAGTGAGCATACTGAGCGGCCAGTATTGTCATAATCACGGTATCTACGGGCTTTCGGGGCCAGCCCCCCTGGGGTTGAACAACCTTTTCCGTCACTTCCGTCAAAACGGCTATCGGACTGCCGGTCTCGGCAAACTGCACCTTCCGAATTCTCCGAAGAACTGGGTCGCTGACGATCTCGACCGTTTTGGCGATACGTACGAGATGCCGGACGGTACCATCGGCGATTCGGACTTTTTCCGGTATCTCGAAAAGCTGGGGTTGCGCGAGAAGGAAGACAGCTGGCATAACCCGTGGAACTATGGTGAATCAACCATTACTCTTGATGCGCGGCCCAGCGAGTTACCGTATGAACACACGCAGGAAGTTTGGTGTGCACGCGAGGCCATGAAGTTCATTGACGCCGCCCCCGACGATCCTTTCTTTATAAAAGTTTCCTTCCAGAAACCGCACCACCCTTTGCTGCCAAACGAGAAGTTCTGGAACCTGTATCCCGACGATCTCGGGCTGCCCCCGACGTGTCATCTCGAGCCGGCGCATCGTCCAGCGACCTTCCGGAAACAGTGGCGGAATTACCATGAGACAAAATGGGATTACACGGATTTGGGTGACCGGTGGGAAGACGGTGCACGCCGTCAATGGCGCGGGACCCTTGCGTGCATAAGCCAGATCGACGATGTGTTTGGCCAGTTGCTGGATTTCCTGGAGCAGCGGGGCTTAGCCGATGACACGGTAGTCGTGTATGGCGCGGATCACGGGGCGTACCACGGGATCCACGGAATTGCCGAGAAAGCGCCGGGAATCAATTCCCAGGCTGTTTGTCGGGTCCCCATGATCTGGCGCGTCCCGGGGGTCACACGAACCGGTATGACCAACACTCAGCTGATAGAGAACACCGATATTGCGCCCACGTTGGTGTCGCTCTGCGGTTTGCCGCCTATGGATTCCGTTGACGGGCTGGACGCTTCTGAGCTTCTGTCGTCGGATCGTGTGCCGCTACATGAGGTGGCCGTTACGGAAAACCCGTTCAATAAGGCCCTGCGGTGGGGGAAGTGGCGGTTTGTACACCAGCAAAGCGATGTTTCTCCGGAAGACGACGATGTGGGGGAGCTTTACGATATGGAGAACGATCCACTGGAGACCCGCAACCTGTATGGCGATCCCGCGTATCGGGACGTTGTCACTGCGTGCCGGCGGCTGTTGCTTGAGTGGCTGATCCGTACGACGCGCGTAACAACTACGCATCCGGCCGTCAAAATAAGGGATGACAGTCAGCAGGATTACCGTTGTGGCGGGACGATACGGTCGACGTATCCCGTGGCCGGTGACGGCAGGGCGCCTAACGACATTCAGCCACGCTTCCGCGAGGATCTCGCGGAAAATTATATTTGACCTCGTGCGGGCGGTGGTGCCAACGGCGGCGCCACCAGCGTAGGTCGTGCAAGGCGTCGAGGGAACGATAGGGTTCAGTCAGACGGGCGAACTCTTGCGTGTAGATGAATGCCTGGCGCTGATCGATCGGAAACGGTTGATCGAACGTGTCCAGGTAGCGGCGCAACCGTTGGCGCATTTCTTCGAGCACCTCGGCGTAAGCCGGATCGTCCGCCAGGTTGTAACGCTCGCCGGGATCGGCGGCGAGGTCGTAGAGCTGGTCTGGGTCGAAGAAGTCTGGATGGCGCTCGACGCTCAGGCATTTGGCCACATCGTTGAAGCTGCCGTTCGGATTGCAGGCGCGCTCGCAGTCGCCGGCGTGCATTGTGTCTATCAGCCCTTGCGGCAGGCGATAGGCCATGTACTTCCAGCGGGCGGTGCGCACGGCGCGGGCATAGCCGTGTTCGAAGTACAGGTCATCGCGGTCGGGTACTTCGCAGGTTTCGCCGGTGAGCAGTGGCAGGATATTGCGTCCGTCGAGAGCCATACCGTCCGGGATGGGTGTGCCGGCGGCCGCGGCCAAGGTGGGCACCCAGTCGATATTTTGTGTGAGCGCTGTAACGTGGCGGGCCGGCGGTACCGACTGCCGCCATTGCAGCACGCAGGGTATGCGCGTGCCGCCCTGGTAGACCGTGGCCTTGTCCTCGCAGGCCCCGTGATCGCTCGAATAGATGACAATCGTGTTCTCCAAGACGTGCAATTTTCGCAGCCGCTCGAGCAGCGCGCCGATGGCGTCGTCCATCCACAGCGCCCCGGAGGTAACGAAATTGAAGGGCAGGCCGGCCTCGACGATGCGGGTGTAGATGCTGGGTCGGTCGGGCATGCAGCCCAAGTGGTCCTCCCGATAGCCGGCGGGCGTCAGCCGCGGATCGGCCAGCAACGACTCGATGTGGCCGTTGCCGTGGATGGTGGTGACGGCATAGTTGAGGAAAAAAGGGGTCCCTTCTCGGGCTGTGGCATCGACGAAATCCAGCGCCGCCTTGGTCATCCACTCGAGGTTGTGGACCTCGAGTTCTTCGATCTGGCGGTCGCCTGGCTGGGGATTGCCCCAGGAGATGCCGCCAGCATAATCGAAACCGTTACGGCGCACCTGTTCGCAAAGGGCCTCCTGGTGTTCCTCGAGTTTGGCGGCGATTGCCGGGTCGCGTGGATCGTCGTCCTTGGCAAACCATCTGGTGCCCAGTTCTTCCTCCTTCGGTCCCGTGTGCCATTTGCCCACGTAGCCGGTGCGGTAGCCGGCACCCTGCAAGACGTGGCCGATGGTCTTGTCCCGTCCCGGCATGATGTCCGTGTTAAAGGCGACGCTGTAGGGCGTCTGGCCGTCGCATTGCCGACGGAATGACTCGGCCGGGCAGCGGCCGCAGTAGTGGCCGGTGAGTGCCGCATAACGGCTGGCCATGCAGACCGTGGACGGGCAATGGAAGTTATCGAAGACCACGCCGTTGCCAGCGATGCTGTCGATGTTCGGCGTGAGCACGTTGCCGCCGCTGTAGCCGAGCATCTCTTCAGAGGTATCGTCGGAGACGATGCGCAGGATATTCGGGCGGTTCGATGTCATTTGGGTCTCATGCGTTTTGTTGGTCGTGATGCTCCGGCGCTTCAGCAGGAGCCGCGGTTGATGTTGTCTGGGGCGGGACGCGCCATGTGGCGAAAACTCAAGTCAGTACGTTCATTGAGCAACGGTCACAATGTCCCCAACTTTTCATAGCCTTCACGAACCGCGTCGAATGCCTGCTTCGGTTCCAAGGTTTCCGTCAAGAGGCCTTTGCGGTTGTAGCCGGCTTGGAAGCGCCCGAGTTTGATCGGGGTCGCAAAATCGTTCAGCACAAACGGCGTTATCCCTTGCAGCATGCCTTTTTCAGCAAACGCTGCAAACAAGGCCTGCACTTTTGTGTGATACTCAGCCTGGCGCGCCTCCCCGTAATCAAAGCCTTCTTCGCCTTTTACGGCGTCAATGCCGACCTCTGACAAGATCACGGGCTTGCCGAACCCCGAGAAAAGTTCAATTTTCGTTTCATGTTCCTGGAAATCATCCTCCTGTTCCGGGTCCGCGCCGTCATTGATGCCGGAGTAACTGTTAAATGAAATAACATCCACTTTTTCCACGAGCTGCGGCGGATAGATCTGCGTCATATTCAACGTTCCCGACCCGCTGGCGTAGGTGACCAGCCGGGAAGGGTCTTCGCGATGCAGCAAGTCGGCGGCCGTGAGAAAATAATCCAGGTTCGATTGCCCTGATTCGACATCATTGTAGAGGCATTCATTACCGATGCACCACATCGCCACGGAGGGGTTGTTGCGAAACGCCCGTACCATAGCGTCCAGCATGTGCAGCGCCCGTCGGCTCTCGCTTGGCCGTTGCATCGTCGGTATCCAGTATGCCGGCACTTCCGCCCATACCAGGATGCCTGCGCGGTCGCAGGCCCGTACAAACTCGCGGCTCGGCGGACAATGGCCGGCGCGCGCGAAGTTGCAGTTGAGTTTCTGCAGGAGTTTTAATGTTTTCCGCGCCGTTGCTTCAGACATCGAGAAGATGCCGCGATCCGGGTCTTCGGTCCAGGTACAGACGCCGCGCAGCACGATAGGCGTGCCGTTGAGCATGACAGCACGTCCATCAGTACGCAGTTCCCTCAAGCCGACGGTGTCGCACCAGTTGTCCTTATCCGCGCTGACCTCCAGGCGATAAAGATGCGGATCATCCGTCTGCCAGAGCCGCACTTTCCGGCGGGGCAGCGAGATGCAGGTTCCGGACCATGAGCCGGCGACGGCTTCCCATTGTGTAGTGAAGACCTGCGTGCCGCTATCCGGATCAACGAGCGTACAGTTTACCCTGAAGCTGCGGTCGCGTCCGGGCGCATGGATAAGGGTCCCCATTTTCACCTCGACATTATCGCCGTCCAGACGTGTTGTGAGGTACGCTTCCCGAACGTGGACGGCGGGTACGCGAACCAGTTTCACCGGGCGGTGTATGCCGCCGTCATGCCACCAGTCATGGCGAATACCGGGAACGCCGTCCTTCTGTCGGGTATTGTCAACATAGACCAGAAGCCGATTGGTCTGTTGCAGAGCGGGGGTTGCATCGATGGTAAAGGGAATGAAGCCGCCGTCGTGTTCGCCGATGTACTGACCGTTAAGAAAAACCCGGCAACGGTCCGCGACCCCTTCAAAGTGCAGATAGCAATGTTCCCCTTCATCGACTGGCGCTGTCTCAAAGTGATGAAGGTAAACGGCTTGGCCTTCGTAGTAGGCCAACTTTTCATGGATTCGATTAAATGCTCCCGGGACTCGCGTCGGCCAGAACGCATCCTCATCGTAGGAGGGGAAAAACTGTCCGGACTGGCGTTCCGAATTCCACCAACGCTGCTGCACCGCGCGCCCCATGGGATCGGGCATTAGTCCCCAATCTCCGTCGAGGTCCTGTACGTTTCGATTTCCAATGTTCATCGGATGCATCTATTTGTCCTTAATTGTTAATCAAACTTGAGTTCTGAGTTGTGAACACTGAACATTTTGACATTCCTGGTACCACCTTCCACACCGTTACCCAGGTCTCGCTCTTTTAAGCACGGAGGTATCGCAAGCCAAACGACACTTTATAAAAAAAACCGGTTAAGTGTATCCGGTTAAGTGTATAGGGGCGCAAAGCGTCACACGTATGCGTACACTTAAACGCCACCCTTGCTCGGACTACACTTAACCGACCCACTTTTTCGTCAACTGTCGTTGTCTTTTTCAAACAAAACAGGCCGTTCCACTTTCGCATGGCAATGAGTTCTGGTTACCCTTGTTTGTCCCCTTTAGGGCTGTCTCCAGAATGGCCATGACCGACCGGGGGTTGCACCGCCCGGCTGACTTATGCGTCCCCGTTGGGGACAGTACACTGGACGCGCCTGATCATCCAGACGGCCTCGCCTTTCAAACCTTCTGAGCTGCGTATGGTTCTTTCCAAGGCACCTTTGCGCGTTGCGTTGATGCACTCTTACTTGTGTAAATGAATTTTCTTTGTGGTCTGCATACCGGACATGACGTCTCGTATCGTCACGGTCCACTTGCCGACTGGATCATTCAGGGCGAATGGAATCTGGAATACTGCACGACCGGCGGGTGCAACCTTTGTCTTGCAATACAACGGCCTGCGCGCGCCGGACGGGGAGGTTACGTCGATGTACAGGACATGTTCTCCTGGCTGCTCTCCACTGGTCCGGATGGTCGTGGGCACTGACAGGACGTTTCCGGCCGTTGTTCGCCGGGGGATATCCGCTTGAACACCGGTTACCTTGTACGGCAGCAGACACAGCAGGCGGCCTTCGAAAGGCGGTAAATCGATGGTTGCGGACTCTCCGAACCCGAGGTATCGCCGTGATCTCACATCATAGGCGTGGCGCTTGCCGGACCAAGTAAACATCGCATCATTTGTTTGATCCACACCTTCTGCGGAATCCCACAGTCGGGGATTGTTGCCTCCAACAAAGTTGCCGCGAATGGACCCCAGCAATCGCGCTTTGCCGCGGGTGAAACGGTACAGTGGACGGTAGTGCAAATTGTCGCCGGTGCGCGGATCGACAATCCGTTCAGCGGGGTCATCAATGCCAGCCCACTTGAGAAGCGCATGGGCAAACGCCTGATGATGGTCGAGCGTATCGTTATTGAGCCCCTTGTACACGAAATTCAGCAGCAAGGCGTGCCCTTTCCCGTATGAATTCACAAAACACCCGTTCACAACCGACCCCTGATTGTCGACCGGGGAAATCTCGGCATGTGCGACAGCCGTTGTTGGCTTTATCCCAAGCACTGTGATGGGTCCGGTTAATCTAACTGGTTTCTCCGTAAGGACAATATCCGCCCGCGGCGGCGACTGGAAGACAATCGACGAGGCTTCCGAGCTCGCGTGTAAGCGCGCGTTTGCGCAATCGACGCCGAACACGTCGGCCAGGGCGGTGTTGTGGCGTGGCTTGCCCATCTGATGACGGGTGGCCGGAAGAATGTCCGCGAGTACCGTACCGCCGTTACGTACGTACGTACGAATCGCGGCGACCGCCGCATCGCTCATATTTATCTGTTGCGGCAGAAAAAGGAGCTTGCAGTCATCTTGCAATGCCCCGTCTTCGATGCTTTGCTCTGAAATCCCCCCGACAGGGACAAACAGATTGCTCATTATTCTGCTGAAGGTGCCGGCGGACTGCGGTCGGCCGCCGTACAGACGCACCGCTTTCCAGGCATCATCGCGCTTGTGGTACAGCCACCCCATGTGCTGATTCTGTGAGGTTGAGAGTGTTCGTATCTGTGTGATAGAGCTACGCTCAGCGCCGCTGAGCAGTGCCCCGCAACCGCGAATGACGTCGGACAGCCCCTCCTGAACCCATACTGCATGGCGTCGCCAGGCGAGTTCGCTGCCGATGATGGCATTGCCGAAATAATACCACAGCGCGTCGGCGCCGGTCAGAATATGCTTCCACGGACCGTAGTCCTTCCACACCTGGGGCGGGTCGTACTTCTGGCCGCCGGGCTGCCCGACGTAGGCCGCGCCTGGGCTGCCGCCGCCATAGAGCATCATGAATCGCATGTGGCCACGCATTTTGCTCAAATCCCCGCCGCGATAGGTTGGTCCACCGGCCGATGTCCGCCAGTGGGGTGCGCCGCAACCCGCGCGATAGTCGTCACCCAGCACTTCCTCATGTTGTTTGGACACCCAGCCGTAGTAGCGGACGGCATAGGTCCAGTTCATGTACTCCCGGAATTCCAGCCAGCCCGAGGGATTGCCCAGGGCTTCGATCTCGTCTTCCTCGATGACACGAACGTCATTGAAGCTGGCAAAATCGGTTCCCCACATGTCGTTGAGCGCGGCGATGTCGCCATATTTCTTTCGCATTGCTTCGCGAAAGAGTTCCACTGACCACTTGTCCTGCGAGAGCTGCGCCCCGTATACCTCACGGTTTTTGCTGCCCGTCCAGGCAAACCAGGACTCGTCATCCAGGACCCGACTGACACTGCCATAAGCCCTGATGTCAGTGATGTCCGTGTCGATCTGCTCGCTCAGTTTCGCCCGTTTTTCGGGATCGTTCGGCGTCCATCTGTGAACTTTTGAGAAGCCTTTCTGCGAAAATTGCCACGATTTGCCGGCAACGCCGAACAAGCCTTCGTCGGCCGCGTTCTGCAGTCTTCCCCGTGAATGATTGTTGAAGTAGATGCCGTTGAATCCGGCGGCTCTGTAGAGCAGCCCGGTGTATGGGCGGAGATGTACGGACGCCTTCGTGCGTCCATAACTGAAGACCCCGAATTGTCCGTCCATTGCATCGATTCCGATCCGCGGGAGGTAAACCTGAACGGCCTTGCGCGCCAGCACGTCACCGGTGTCGGGGTCCCGTAAGGTGAAAAACACGCGATTCATGGGTAGTTGCGAAAGGAGGGTGTCCACGTGGACGGTGACTGTTCCCGTCACACGTTGCGTTCTGTCGAAAAACACGCGATTGTTTGCATCGACCCCCATACTTTGCAAGTTGCCGCTGGTGTCACCAATGTCAACCTGGAACGACAGTGCATCTCCCGGTTCCTGATGGTTGTCGAGTTGGTTGACTGAGAGGTTGGTACCACCCGTGACATCAATGGCCGCTGTCCCCCAGTTGTACGTTTTGCCGTCTGATTTGACCCACATGTCAAGTCGGTAGAGTCCGTTGGCGTGCAATACCGGAAGTGACGGTGTCACTGTGGCGGAGGTTCCACTGAGATCAAGGGGCTGGCTATCTTCGTAAAGACGCTCTCCGGTAGCATCCGTCAACCGGTACTGCAGCGTTGCAGGGGGGGGACGTTCCTGGTTGGCGGTCACGGTGATCTTCATCTGCGGGGAAGTGCCGGATGGGGTCGGTGTGACCTCTGCCGCCTGCAGTCCGATCCGTGGCGCTTTGTTGGCGGCCCAGGCGATCGCCCGCAACCACGCGGCATAGATGGCCTCGTGGGAGTCGCCGATCCGCGGCGTGTCTCCCTCCTGGAATCGGGGGACGAGCCCCGTTGAGCCCATTCCCTGTGTTGCGTAGTGAAAGGCAGCGACGCGCCCTTTGCCGTAGCGGCCGGTGGCGACCACCGCGTGGTTTTTGGCGGTTGCCAGGACCTCGGCATCTTTGTCCGCCCGGCTCTTGGTCAACTGACACTTCGGCCAGGGCGCAAAGGTGATACCGTCGCTTACCGGCGACGAGACAGCTGTGCGCTCAGGGGTCTCGACGATGGCGCTCATCCCGCCGTCTCCATAGCCTATCGGCGTAAGCTCTTCAAACGCCGCCCGATTGGCGACATTTCCCTTATAGAAAAAGTACGTGCCGAGTTGACCGACTGCGCCTGTTCCCGCCCGAATTTTCGCCTCCAGCCGTTCGAAGACTGGCGCGACTGTCGGAAGTGGGGTATCCTTGCGCCACCATGGTATAAAACCGCGCAACACGATCACGTCGTACTCTTTTGAGAGAATCTCGTCGTACCGTTCGCTGAGTAGCGAGTTCATCGCCTCCGCATTGGGGAACGATCCCAGTATCGACGGAATCATCAGGGGCGTGATCTCGAAATTCGAGCGCTGCCGGATCTCCATCATGTCTCGCAGTCCTTCTCTGGGCTCGACGACCCAAAGGATGCGGACGGGGGGTTGCTCGTACGCGTTGGCCCATTCGGTATGCGGCGTCTCCAAGGCGTTTAAGGCGCCCTGAAGCAACGCGGGAGTTGCGCCATGTTCCACGATCTTCTTGGACGGCCGGTCGCCGAACCCATAGACTTCCCTGAGTATACTGGGGGTCTCCGTCTCGTCAGTGCCGTTGACTGGCGGCGACGTGAGTTCCAGCGGAACAAATCGGTAGGACTTGCCGGATGGCTCGCGGCAACCGCTGTTCAGGAAGATTGCACCGCAGAGTACAGAAGTCAGTAGAATAGTAACAGATAAACGATGCATTGTTGATATGTTTCGTCCTTATTTATGTTTCTTATTGCAATACAATGTGTTGTGCGGTAGCCACGCCCGTCATGACATCGTTTACTCTCACCGTCCACTGACCGGGTTGATCGTTGACCGCAAAGGGGATTGTTAGTGTGGCTTTTCCTCCGGGTGCAATGCGTGTTTTGCAGTAGAGCGGTCTGCGCGCCCCTGTCGGTGATGTTATGTCAAAATAGACGATATGTTCGCCGGGGGCTTCGCCGTTGGTCTGAATGGTTGCTTCCAATGTCACCGTCGTGCCTGCCTTTGCCTGCTTTGGCGCGGCAAGCACGATTTTTTCAACCTTGTAAGGCAGCAGACACAGCAGGCGCCCCTGGAACGACGGCAGATCGATGGTCGCCGATTCGCCGTACCCGAGATATTTGCCTTCCCGCACATTGTAAGCATGCTGTTTTCCGGTCCAGACAAACATGGCGTCGTCGCTCAGCGAGCTGATACGGCTGCGATCCATGAGAATCGGGGTGCCGCCGCTTTTGGTGACATAACCCCGTAAACTGGCCAGGAGCGTTGCTTTACCGCGTTCATATTTGTGGAGAGGCCGCAAGGGCAGGGGAGCCCAGGTGACCGGGTGAACAATACGCGCGCTCGCCTCGAAACCCGCCCACTTGGCCAGGGCGTCACCAAACAGGCGATGCCAATCCAACGTTGTTTCATTCAATTCCCGATAGACAAAGTTGAGCAGCATGGCTTTTCCCTTGCCGTACTCGTTGATGAAGCAGCCGCTGGTCGGGTTGCCTTCTTTCGAGAGGACCTGTGCGTGCGCCACCGCGGTTGTCGGTTTCAGTCCGAGAAACGTGGTTTGCCCCGGCAGCCAAATATGATTGTTGCTGAACCGGTGAGCCGCATCTTCGGGGGATTTGATACCCACGGAATACCAGGATTCTGACTCACGATGGATTGTTGCGTTCGAGAAGTCGACGCCGAAGACCTCGGCCAACGCACTGTTGGCGCGCGGCTTGCCCATCTGGTGGCGTGTTGCCGGCATGATGTCCGCTACCACAGTGCCGCCGTTTCGGACATATTCTTTGATCGCTTCCCCGGTTGCGTCGGCCATGTTCAACTGTTGCGGAAGAAACAGCAGTTTACAGTCTTTCAATTCGCCGTTTTGGATGCTTTCTTCAGACGTGCTCGCGGTGGCAATGAACATGTTGTCCATCAGTGCCCCGAAGGTTCGTTGCGACGTTGGTGAGCCGCCACTCAACCGCAATCCGTTCCAGCCGTCGCTGCGCTTGGCGAACAGCCATCCCATGTGCTGGTTTTCTGAAGTTGACAGGACGCGTATACCATCGTGGGTCCTTTCGGCGCCGCTGAGCAGTGGTCCACAGCCACGAATGATATCGCCGATGCCATCCTGAATCCATTCTGCGTGGCGCCGCCAGGCCAGTTCGCTGCCGATGATGGCGTTTCCGAAGTAGTACCAAAGTGCGTCGGCACCGGTCAGAATATGCGTCCAGGCACCGAAATCTTTCCACACCATAGGCGGATCGTATTTTTGGCCCCCTGGCTGTCCGGCGAATGCACCGCCCGGACTGCCGCCTCCATAGAGCATCATGAAGCGCATATGCCCCTGCATATTCGACATATCCCCACCACGATAGGTAGGCCCCCCTTCACTCGTTCGCCAGTACGGCGCTCCGCAACCGGCGCGGAAATCATCGCCAAGGGTCATTTCATGCTGCTCGGAGACCCAGCCGTAGTAGCGGACGGCATAGGTCCAGTTCATGTACTCGCGGAATTCCAGCCAGCCGGACGGATTGTCCTTGCCTTTGATCTCATCTTCTTCGATGACCCGGACCTCGTCAAAGCTAGTGAATTCAGTTCCCCACATATCGTTCAGGGCCGCGATATCACCGTACTTTTTCTGCATCTCTTCCCGGAAGAGTTTTATCGAACCCGGGTCCTGCGAGAGTTGAGCGCCTTTCAACTCGCCGTCATGGATCCCGGTATAGGCGAACCAGGATTCATCGTCGAGAACACGGCTTATGGCTCCAAGTGCCTTGAAATCGGCAGTATCCCTTGCAATCAACGTTTTGAGTTTGGCGCGGTTCTCGGGGTTGTTGGGCGTCCACTTGTGGACTTTGGAAAACCCTTTCTGTGGGAACTGCCAGGACTTGCCGCCGATACTGAGCAACCCTTCGTCCGCGGCATCCTGCATTCGTTCACGGCTGTGGTTGTTGAAATAGATAGAATTGAATCCGGCGGCCCGATATAGCAGTCCGGTGTAGGGCAGCAGGTACTCCGGTTGGTGCGTCCGCCCGTAGGAGGCAATGCAGAAGCGGTCGTCAAGCGAGTCAAGTCCGATGCGTGGCAAGTACACTTTTACTGCCTGACGGGCAATGACGGTTTTCTCACCCCGGGCGCGGAGAGTGAAGAAGATGCGGTTTGCCGGCAGTGCTGACAGCGCTGTGTCAACCGACACGGTGTTGCCATCGGTGACCGGAACCGTTTGGTCAACGAACACGCGGTCGAGACCGTCGACCCCTAAGACCCACAGGTCACCGTTGACGCCGTTTGTCGCCACTTGGAATTCCAGCGTATCGCCTGGACGAACGTCATTGGAGAGGCGCTTGATCTGAAGGTTCGGGCCGCCCTGAACATCAATGGCCGCCGTTCCCCAGTTGTATGTTTTGCCGTCCTTTACGAGCCACACGTCCATGCGGTAGCGGCCGTTGGCGTGCAGCGCCGGCAGCTCCGGGGTAACAGTAAGGGGGGCCTCTTTGAGCGTCACTGGCATTGTGCTTTCGAAAAGGCGATCTCCGAAGGCATCCGTGAGTCGGTAGCGTACTGTCAGGTCTTGCGGCGCCTCTGGCGATCGGCTTAGTTGTACCTTGACACGTGGTACGGTTCCCGCGTCGCACGGAGTGAGGTCTGCCATCTGAAGGCGCACCTGAGGTGATTGGTTGGCCGCCCAGGCAATGGCGCGAAGCCATACGGCATAGACCGCTTCATGGGAGTCGCCAAACGTCGGGTACTTCTCGGTATCATAATCCGGCACGAGCCCCATGGCACCCATGCGGTCGATGGCAAAGTGAAGGCCTGCGACCCGGCCCTTGCCGTAGGATCCAGTGGCCACGACAGGGTGCCCTCCGGCACTCGCCAGGACGTCGGCGTCGGCGTCAGATGTGCTTTCCGTGATCCCGCACACCGGCCAGGCGGCGAAACTTATTCCATCGCTGACGGGGTGTGAAACGTCAGTGCGCGTCGGTACTTCAGTGATTTTGCCCATACCGCCATCACCGTAATAGACGGGGGACAGCGCGGAGTAGGCCTTGTTGTCCTCCGGAATGGAATAGTTGCCGCCGTCCGGGCCGCGATACCAGCGCGTGTTGCCCAGCAGGCAGATCAGGCCACTGCCGTTTTCTACTTTTTCCTCGATCCGTTTGAAAACAGGGGCAATCGTCGGATGCAGTTTATCCGTACGAAAGACCCGCGGGATATAGTGCCGCAGAACGATAACGTCGTACTCGCGTGAAAGAATCGTATCGTACTGTTTGGCAAAATAGGAGGCCATTGCGTCATCGTCCGGATGAACGTACAAGCTGGCCGGCAGCATCAGGTATGTGACCTCAACATTCGAGCGCTGTTCGATTTCCACCGCGCCACGCAGTTCGTATTTTGGTACGGCCAGCCACAGTACCCGGATCGGATCGCCTGAATAGGACGCCGCCCAGTCGATGTGCTTGGTTTCAATTGCGTCCACGGTGTCTGACAGCGCGATAGTGTCGGCGTGTTCAACCAGCTTATTGGCGCTGCGATTGCCGAATTTGTAGTAGCCTTTCAAGGCCGCCGGCGTTTCCGTGCGATCGGTGCCGTTGACGGGAATGTCGGGCAATTCCAGTGGCTTGAAGTCCCATCCCTTTGCCACGGTGCATAGCGATAGTACAGTCAGGATAGCGGTTAACGTTCGTGTGCGAAATCTGTTCATTTGCTTTTTCCTTATCATCTGTTTTCTCTTTACGGACTGGTTTTTCGGATTAAGATTGCGGGCGACGAGAACGGGGGAAAAAGGTCGCCGTCTCCACTGTATTGTACGTATTCAGCGCCCGCATTCCGTCGACAATACGCTGGCGATGCGGGTTAGTACAAACGGTCGTCCTCGGCCGTTTCCGACGCCGCTTGCCGGCCGAGGACGACCGGCGGTACTACGCGGCGGTCCTCGGGCGCTAAACGAATTCGGCTATTTTTGTACTGCGCTCTGGATGGTAACACGATCTCCCGGTGTGACATCGATCGTCAAGATGGCTTCTGACATGGTGCGCGGTGGATCGTCATTGACACAATAGGTCGTCGTATCCCAGGGGATTGCGACCCGGCAGGTTGTTTCGCACAAACTTTCCAGCTCGATCCATTGAACGACGCCGTGCTCCATGCATGCCGAAACACGATACCCGCCTTTGGCGCGGAAACCTTCGAATGTTCCCGTAAAATCACTGTCGACGGCGGGAAACACCCGGAGGATGCCGTCGTGACTCTGGAGCAGGCACTCCATCAGCGGCCCGGGGTAGCCGAAGATCCAGTCCATCTGCATGAACTTGCGCGAGGGTCCCCTGCCAAAGAACCCTGTGAACTCCGCGGTTGAATCGCCGCGCACGTGCTTGGATGCGGTGCCGGCCAGATCTGTGAATGCATTATCGAGCCCGAGATTGGCTTGTACGAAGCCGATGTATTCGCCTGCAAAACCACCCCTTGCTCCGTGCCCTGTACGCTCTTTCAAACGGTTCAGGCTGGCCATGGCTGTCTTGCGGTGTGTTTCAGACCCCGTCCATGCCGTGACGTTCGCGGCAGGATAGACCGGGCTGAGAGTCAACGGCAAGTGGGCCGTATGGAAGTCGAAATCGCGTTCTTCCAGATCTTTAAACCGTGTCGCCCATTCGCCTTTGATAGAATAGGGGCGCTCAATGGTCGGGTAATCCGGCAGTTTCTCCAGGATGTCCCGCCATTTTGCCAACGGGGTGTTGTCCGCTTCGAGCACTTCTCCGGCGGCCAGGGCGCATTTGAGAAAGCCTTTGATCAAGGCCAGATCACAGGTGGAATTTGTGCCGAGAGACTCGGGGCATTTACCCACTTGTTCGGGAGAATAGCTGGGAAAGACTCTGAGCCCTCCCTTGCCGTCGGGCAGCAGATAATCCTCGTAGAATCTGGCCGCATTCACAAACATGGGCCAGGCGTGGTTTTTCAGCCAGTCATTGTCCAGTGTATACTCGTAATGCCACCAGAAATGCAGCATTAACCAGGCGGTGCCCCCGGGCCACATGCTGCAGGTGTAATGGCCGACGAGTTCGTGGCCGTCCGGTCCGGCACCCATGGGCAACTTCATACCGTCGCTCTTGTAGTATTCCTTTGTGTCCGACCGTGCCTGCTCCGCCATATGTTCATAGAGATCAAAGAACGGGGTAGCCTGTTCCAGGTGATCCGCGGCATGGCAACTCCAATAGGTTGCCTGGACGTTGATATCATCATGATAATCGCTGTTCCACGGGGGGCCGTCCTGATTGCTCCAGACCCCTTGGAGGCCAGCCGCCTGACGGCCTTGCCGCGAAGAACTTCCCAGTGCGTAAAGGCCCAAAAACCAGAGGCGCTCGGCGGCAGGATAGTTGATTTCCAGGTAGGCTCGGGACCAGTATTCACGCCACCACTCGCGGTGGTCGCGGCGCAATTGGTCGAAACCGGCATTTCGTGCGTCTTTCAAATTCTGTCTGGCTTCCGCCAGCAGCTCGTTTTCATTGCCGTAGCCGCGGACCGTGGTCAGGTAGATTTCGAACGTCTGCGGGCCGCGTGCATCCAAGGCGTCCAGTTCTCGCTTGGTCCCCTCAAAGTTGGCGACCAGGTTTTCAAAATCGCTGTCGCTCATTCCGCCGTCGCGCAGGCTTGCCATCGACATGGTGTCTGTGGCCGACGTTTCGACGCGCAGGCCGTCGAACGCCATGGCGGTCAGGCTGATCAGGCCGTCCGGGAACCGCATGATCAGCCAGATCGTATCCGCATCGGCCCCGGCCGCGGGGGAGGGCAGAAAAACGTTTTCGTTACGACAAAGCGTGACACGGTGTCCATGCGGCTTGCCGTCGTCGCAGCGCAGCTGCATGGCGACAACTGGTCGAGTGGCGCATACGATCGTGGTTTCGTGGATACCGCCGGGGCGTTTCCAGTACTTGTCAAACGGGGTGTAATCCACATTTACTTCGGCGGATGCCATACTCAGGCGTTCTTTGTAGGCCCATGTCTGTGAGCCGCCGGCAATCTCAATGCATGCGGTGGCACAGGGTTGAATAGTGGGGAATACAGGGCCGCTGTTCGCGGTATTTTCGTCGCCCAGCTCATTAAGTCCATGTTTGTCTCCGTCAGTCACCATCCGCCGAACGTCTTCCAGGCTTTGTGGGGGGAGATTACTTGTGCCGTTGGGCGTCCGATAGTCCCATACATCACTTTTATTGACAGTCAATGTCCGGTGGGTAGGGGGTCCCCACGCCATAACGCCGATGTCGCCGTTGCCGAGTATCATGCCCTCAACCCATTCGGAGGACGGTGATGTGCGGACAAAATCATGACGTGCGATTCGTTTCAAACGCTGGTCTGTCGGTGTCTTCATAAGTGTTCCGGGTTCTGAGTTCTGAGTTCTTGGTTCGTCGTTTGTGAACTAAGAACGAAGAACGACGAACAACGAACGATTCGCGCGAAGGCTATTTCGCAAGAGTCTATTTACGACTGGAGTTTCGTATAACTAACTGTGGTTTTACGACCACGCGTTCGTACGTGGTTTCTTCACTGAGGAGAAGGCGCAGGGCTTGAGTTCCCAATTCAGTTTCCTGGATATCGACGCTGGACATACCGCCGGGATGCGATTCAGCCCAGGGGGTATTAAAAAAGCCCACGCAGGGCGTGTTTGAACCCGCGCCGATCCCGGCCTTTTCAAGTGACTGTAACGTTTTCGTCAGGCGAAAATCGGAGTCGGCGACCATGGCCGTGGGGGCTTCGGACGACAGCAGGAGATCTTTGATTCCGGAAATATCGCCATAATGCCCCATGCGTTGACTGCACACGTACTCGCGCCGGTCACCGTCTTCATGGATTGCGTCAAGGTAGCCGTTGTACTGTTGTATATATCCTTTATGGCGGCGTTCGGGCGGCGCCCAGTTCTGATCATTGTGTCGGTGCGTGACAAAAAGGATACGATCATGCCCCTGCTCGATCAGGTGACGGGTGGCGATATATGTGCCGTACCAGTAATCGGAAATCACACTGGCGGCAAGGATCGGCAGGTCCGACTCCATGCGCTGGACAAACACAAGGCGGGCGATCTCGTCCTGATATCGGTAGAATGTATCGTAGGGCGTGGTTGCGCCCCCGATCACCACAATACCGTCAGGCTTCTTGTCCAGCAAGCCGCGCAAATAGAGTTCGGGAGACGTTGCGAATCCGCCGACAGACGGATCCAGTGGGACGGGAAGGCCCCCGGCATCCTGAATGCCTCGGAATAAAGCGCCGGAAAGACTTTGATACAAATGCCCCTCGAGCTGGCCGCATACGGCGTATGTGCGGTGGGCGCTCGATTGATGCGCCGACCTGAGAAACGTGCCTTTCCCGGGGATGCGGACGATCAGCCGTTCCTCCACCAAGTTCCGCAATGCCTTATTGATTGTTTTGGGGTTGACACTGTATTCTTTGGCCAAATCTAATGAGGACGGCAGCATGTCTGTATAGGAACCGTTGCGAATCCGGCCTTTGATGTCCCGCGCAATGGTTGACGCTTTGGCTGGCGCAGGCGGTGCGATGGAGGAATTAACCATGGTTTGATCTTTGTTGTTGCAGTCGCTTTTTGTGTTTACGTTTTTTAAAATAATCCTTGAATTAAGGAATGTACAGGGAGCGCGCTGTTATTTTTATAAAGCCATGGCTGGTTATAAGATAGGAAAGCTGTGTCAAGAATTGTGAGGATAGTGACACTACAGTGAAAATAAACAGAATGTGTAAAAAGGGATTGGTTATCTGGTGTGGGATGCATTAAAGTAGAGAAAAAGACCAGGTGAGAACTTGACGATAACCATGGTTCGCGGTAAGGTTATTAGGTGGGTGCCATGAAAATCTAAATAGTGTTTCGACGCGTAAGGAATAATGGCAGTGAGTCAGCGACCAAACAACCGAACGGATTGTGTGTTCACCTTAATCGAATTATTGGTTGTGATTGCCATTATCGGAGTGCTGGCGTCCTTACTGCTGCCAGCTCTCACAACAGCGAAGGACAAAGCGAAGGAAATCACCTGTGGCAGCCAGCAAAAGCAGCTCTTAACCGACGTCCTTCTTTATGCCACGGATTACGACGGTGTCTTGCCGCAATCGTATAGTCAGACGCACTGGTGGACATACGTCAGCCAGATGGCCATAAGCGGCCACTTGAAATACGGCGGTGAGCTTCACTGTCCATCCAACGCGGTCACAATTCTGCAAGGAATGGGTGATAAGGGTGTCTTCCACACCAATTATGCATACAACAGCGGGCGTCTCGGTCATTGGTATTCCAGAGAATATTACCCCGACGGTGAGGACCTTTTCAAGCGTGTCTCGCAAGTTCGAACACCAAGCCAGTGTCCCGCGCTTTACGATGCACCGTATCGCTGGACCGGGGGTGGTGCGCTGGCCGGACATCACGTGGGTTGCGCCGGTCTCACATACCCTTTTTACGACGGCATGTTTACCAGTCCCGACTTGTATTTTGAGACGCGTTTTGCCTATCTGCCGAGGTATTCCACATGGGACATTCACAGCCAGCGGTTGTCCATGAGCTTTCTGGACGGCCATTGGCGGGCCATTCCGCGCAAGCAAGTGGCTGATAAGGACAGCATTTGGGGGACCGGTATTTCCGCGTCTTGGAATGGTCACGACCATGCCAACGATATTTTCGAAAGCCAGATCGACGAATGAATCAATATGCGCCGTGTCTGGGGGTCTCGCATTCAAATTTTAGACTGGTTTGCGAGCAATGCTGGACAGTTGGACAAAGGGTATCGTATTTTTGAAAATCCGTTTTTTGTCGGACCGGATTCCGTATAGGAACTGAAATGTTGTGATTGAGAAAGGGGCTCTTTCTTGGTACAACGGGTAAGCAGAAAGGAGAGGCAGAGATGAAACGATTAGTGGGAATGACAACGATGGTGGGGCTCGCGAGTGCGTTCTTGAGTACACAGGCAATGGGGTACATGGCGGTCGCGGACTACGGGGATGATTATGTCACCGGCACCGCGGGGAACCCGACGCCGGCGGCCGGTTGGTCGTATTTCTGGAACGATGCCTGGAATGAACCGCTTGATCCTACACAATGGGATACGGCCGGTTATTACACGGATTTGTTCTGGAATACCAGCGGCTACTACGATGCAGGTAATCCCGGCATGTCCAACGACGACGCATACTATCTTCGCTTGCACCAGAACGGCGGTTCGCCAGGTGAACCTATTGCCAAGGGCTGGCAGAATCGGGCTGTTGTGGCAGGGTATACACTCAGTCAGGATTATACGGACGTACGTATTATCGACAGCCTGTTCGAACATACCGGGTTGACGCACGCCAGCTACGGGAATGCGCTCGAATTCCGGGTGTATCTGAACGAGAACCTGTTGTTCCGCCAGGATGATCTCCGGGGTGATCCCTACTTTGATACGATGACGTTCGATATGTATATCGGGGATCTTACGGCTGGCGATTCATTTTACATGGTTGCTATTCCCGACGTTCTGGATGGCGACTATAACGGGCAAGTCTACGGAGATTGGAATACCTTCAACTGGGACTGGACCATTGCCATGCCGGAGCCTACGTCGGCCCTGCTGCTGGCCTTCGGTGGATTGGCTCTGTTGCGTCGCCGCCGGGGTGCATCCGCATAGATCCCACGTGCGGTCAAGACACCACAGTCGAGTTAGGCGAAAGTATAGTATCAGTGTGTAGAAACGTTGGATTTGGGCATATCCCAGATGAACGGTCTCGCGTGACAGTGTACGCCGTCACAAAGTGGTACAGGCTTCCAGCCTGTGCATAATGAAAGCAAAGACAATACAGGCAGGGCTTACTGTGCCACTCGTGTTGCTCCCGCCCAAAAATCATCCAAAGAAAGACCATATTCATGGCCGATCCCCATAGATTCACGCTGGAAGAATTGCTACGACAGGACTGGGAGAAAGAACTGCTGCGCTTCCCCTGTGAGGACAGCGAAGGACCACTTCATGCGGCGGTCGAGGGCAATGCATTCCCGGCGCAATGCTGGGTCGACCCGGCGGGCAAGAATCATGCTTGCTTCATCGCCGATCTGCCGGCCCTGGGAAAACGCACGTTCACGGTTGCCCCGGGGCCTGCTGCGCAGGACACGGATCTGACCATCGAGGAAGAGACGCACTGTGTTCGACTGCGGACGTCTCGCTTTGGCGTGGATGTCCCCCTGGGGACTTTTTCAGGCGATCACGTTCCAGCACCGATCCGGGGCATGACATGGTCCGACGGAACTTCTTTTGGCGGCGGCCGCTGGTTTGGCGAGGCACCGGTGAAACTGGAATCCGAGTTGACGGCGACTGGCCCGGTCCTGGCGGAAATCAACATGTCCTGGACTTGGTCTGACGGCGCCACTGGAACTCTTCGTCTGGAACTTGCCGCGGGCGACTGTCAGGCGTTGTGGGAGTCCTGGAGTTCGGCGGATCGCAACGACCGCGGCTGGGATCTGAGCATCCGCGGGCTTGGCCCGCTTATTCTTCACGGCATTGGGGGTGAAAAATGGAAGAATACCTGGGGCATCGAGCGCGGCAAAAGTGGCGATGTGACCCTCGATGACAAATGGACCGGCATGCTGACCTGTCTCAGCCCGTGGCGTGACTGGTGGGACGATCAGGCGCAAATCAGCTGGACATTCAAAACAGCGGAACGCGGTTTTGTGTTGCAGGCGCGGCCTCGGGATGTGGGCGACTGGGTCGAGCCCGATCCGCCGGGAACGTTTGCATCATGGGATAAACGCATCCACAAATTTCTGCCGATGCATCGGGGCGACGACGGCGATATCTTCCTGCATGTCGACCAGGCCGCCGGGTGGCGCAAGTGGACATTCGGCGCAGCCGGCAAGCCCGTGGGGCGACACCTGAACGAGATCCATAATGACATGGTTCTGGACTGGCCGGATGACCGACAACACCCGTTTCTGTTTCTGTCGGCGGACGATATCGCGGCCAAAAAGCGGCCGCTCGACGACCCGGAGGTCCAGGAATTGCTAACCCACGCAGATGAAGACCTGGATACGCCGTACAAATATGGCGTGGGACCGGGCAACGACCATCTGCAGAACGCCGGAGACGATAAAGCCATCTCCGCGTGGTTGCTGACAAACTCGGACGAGGTGGCCGAACGCGTGCACATTGTCGAACGGCTCCGCGGACGCCTCGACTGGCTGGGCGATTTCGATCTCATGCGGTATGTCACCAAAATTGCGCTGTTTTATGATTTAGTCATAGACTCCGGATTAGTGACACCTGAGGAACGCCGTGTGTTTAAGGCACAGATGGCGTATCTAGGCTACAAACTGGCAAATCCGGGAACGTGGTCCATGGAACGCGGCTACCGCAGTGGCCCTCCCAATATGAGCATTTCCTATGTGCTCAACCTTGGAACGGTGGCCTGTGCGATCTGTAATCACCCGGCTGCCAAAGAATGGGCGGCGTATGCCACGGCTCGCTATCGGCAGTGGATGGTGGAAAAGGCCGGCCCGCATGGCGAGTGGCCGGAAAGCATGCATTACATCCACGTCAGCACGAATGATTTCATGACCTACGCGATTGCCTCGCGCAACGCCGGTTTTGCGGACCTTCTCGCGGAGGGGCTCCTGAAACGTGTCATGCTCTATGCGGCCAAGTTGCATGCGCCCCCTGACCCGCGCGGCAATGAGATTGACGGTCCCATTACGGATCATAGCTGTCGCCGTGCCAATGTCCGCGGGGTGACCCCACTGGGTCGGGCGGGCAGTACCGGCACCAGTTTCGGTCACTACGGCGTTTTGGCCAAAGCGACCGCGGAATCGGACCCTGCCTTTTCGCGAATCATGCAATGGCTCTACCGGGAATCGGGATGGTGTGAATGCTATGGGAACGAAAGTCTGGACGCTATCCGGCTGGTCTACCCCGACCGGTCACTTCCGGCCGAAAGTCCTGACTGGCACAGCGAACTCTTGTCGACAGGGCTTTTCATACGCGATCGTGTGGGTCAACCGGACGAAGATCACCTGGTTTTTGAGGGGGGAGCGTTATTTACGACACCCGGCGAAAAAGGCGGTATGATGCTCTGGTTCTGGAAAGGGGTCCCCATCGTCAGTCGCTTCTCCGGAGGGTATGACGAGCGCGCCGAAGCATTGATCAGCGGCGTCTCCCGGGCCATCCCCCGAACACCGGAAGATCCAACATCGTGGTGTGATACGGGCGAGCAACGCGCCCTTGAATTTGCCCGTCTGGATTCGGCGGAGTACGCTCTTCTCGAAGGAGAACGCGGCCCCGCGTACGGTCAGCTGCACGCATACCCTCCCGGGTTCCCCGAGTGGCCCGACTATGAAAACCCGGCAAAGCCGGACGACATTATGCATTGGCGTCGTCAGATCCTTTATGTCAAAGATGAGGACGAGGGATCTTTTCTGCTGTTGCGGGACAGCGTAGCCGGGAACAATGCCACCTGGAAACTCTGGACCCTCAGTACGGACGTCGCCGCAACCGATGACCGCGCCATGTTCTCCGCCACCGGACAATTCGGGGTGGATCTTGACTGCTTCATTGCTGCTCCCGCGGATACGCCGCGTCACACCCTGCGGTACGAACGTAAGTACAGCTATGTGAAGAAACTTCTTCAGGGGTTTGTGGACGCCCAGGATCTCTTACAAGTCGAAGTCCCGGACGGGCAATCCTGCTTTGCCGCCCTTGTGCCGCGCTATCACGACGATGCCCCTCCCGCCATTGAAACCTTTGCCGATGGACGCGTCATTCGGCTCAAGAGGGAAACTGCCACGTTCTACGCTGTCCTGGCGGATCAGGATGCGGATGTCCAAGACGAAACGGTCCGTTGCACAGGACCAACGGGATTGGTACGGCAGACAGACGATGCGACAACACTGTCCATTTTGAGCGGCGGCCACCTCCGGTTCGCTGATTACGGGGTCCGGAGCACGGAAGCCACGGATGTGGAAATCACCGCGGACCGAGTGACTGTTCGTGTACCGTACCGAAAAGCATCCACCCGCGTCATTGATCTGTGCCTGCCGGGCGATTGGGAACTGCGTTCGTCGTCAACCAGTTTTCTCGACCCCAAGCTGATAGCGAATGATGGCTTTTACCGATTACAGATAATTCCCGAAGTCTATCAAGCAGTGACCATTCATCGCCGCGGGTGAGATACGGCCTGCCATTGCGGGTGGGGTGACGTATACTATGTTGGGTTACCGCGGATCGTCTAATGCCCGGAAGCGGTGTTCAGAATCTTGCCTCACGGAAAATTCAATATGTCTTGGTACCGCTTCCACTTTCCGCCTCAAGGCCTTGTTTGAGTACAAGCGATCAAGATCTCTTGGGGGTTTTGGTATCCCAATTGCGGGGTTGCTCAAAAAGCGTCTTCAGCCTCTTTCTGGGCTTTTACGCCGTAGACGATGATCGCTTTGCCCGCGCGGATTGCCGGACAGGTTTGTTCGCAGTGACCGCAGCCGCGGCAGATATCCGGAAGCACCACGGGACGAGGGATCCCTTCCGGACTCGGTTCGTTTTCGATTGCCAGGTAAGGACAGTGTTCCTGGCAGACCATGCAGTATTCGTTGTCCGCCCACGCCAGGCACGCTTCGCGTCTCACTTTAGCCACACCGATCTGACGATGGCGTTTTTCGTCGACTGTTAGCGGTTGAAGTGCCCCCGCCGGGCACACCTGGGTGCATTCATTGCAGAATTCCTCACAATGCGCTTTGTCCTGCTCCAGCTCCGGGTGAAAGAACTGCGAGATCCGGCGACCGACGGGATTCCCTACTCGAATGACGCCGCTGGGACAGGCGTTAACACAAGCGTAGCATCGTGTGCAACGTGCCGCGAATGTGTCGATATCTTTGGCGCCGGGGGGGAGGACGGGATGGTCCTCTTCAGCGCCTTTCGCTCGTGGAAACTTACGGGCGATGAAGGCCAGCGGGATACCGATGAAAAGGCCGAGTACAACCTCGCGTCGCAGTTCGGGAGATTGCCAGCGACGTTTGAGAGAGCGCCGATAAACCAGATCGAAGCAATATCCCAGGGGGCAAAAATGCGTGCACCAAAGCAATGGCTGGACCGCGCTTAGGAGCAGAAACAGGGGTAGGATGATTCCGGGGATAATGCTTGCGGCGGTATATGTACCTGTGATCAAGATGGTTGCTCGATTGAAGTTTGCCAGAGGATCGAGAAAAATGAACAGCGGCATGCCGATAGCCGCTCCTCCCAGGATGGACCAGAACACGATACCGCTGAGGCGTTTTGGAACCAGCGTTTTTTTCATGCTGAAGGTTGCTGGAATGGCGTACGCCGTGCCGGCCGGGCATACCCAGCGACAGAACAAACGACCTTTCCAGACCGCCAGAAGTAGAACGGCCAAGGGTGGCAATCCCCAGTAAAGACCTGCATACCAACTCGTTTCCGTGAGCGTGCTCGATGCTAAGACCAGTGGGCTCAGTCCGGGGAAAATGCGCGCAATGCTCGTCGGCAAGTTTTCCAGCTTTGGAAATAATTCAACCGCGATTCCCGGGAGGGGCCCCCCGATGGCAAAAAATACCGCAAGAACGAGAAACAGTAGCCGGACCGTCCAGCGGATGGTGCGTTTAAGCGTGACTCGTTTTTTCATGATTTTCTTTAGCTACAGGGGTTTATGAATTCCAGGGACTTCATCCCTTCGCTATGCATGCAGCTCCCCGTCGGGGAGCCCACCCGAAGCGAAGCCCCAAGCCCCAAGAATCCAAAACACCTGTTTGAATGGCACCCGATGTTCTGTCGGGTTGCTAAGCCTCAACCTTATGAACCGTAATGCGATCAGGACTGACCACGCCAATACCCATGTCATCGGCGAATTTCAAGAATGGTATTTCATACGGGCTGTCGTGAAACAGTAGAGTTGCTACGGAGTCTGCCGCCACTTGGTCCTTGGACAGAATTAGCAAGTTTGGATGTTTCATGTCTCGAGTTGGTCCCTGGGGACCGCGCGTGAGCATGATACGGGTTGCGTCGATGATGGTCCAGTTCGGTTTCATGAATGACCCGAAGTCGGCAATGCACTGGTGCAGGTTATTCCGATGCCAGTAGCCGCGATCCCACACGGCGCCCATCCAGTTTTTCAGAGCCATCGTAAGCTTAGCTCCGCCATGATGTTTGGCAATCGGCATATTGACAACAGCATCGGCTTCCAGAAAGTCTCTGGCAACTTCCGCTTTACGAAGATTTTTTCCGTTGGGTATATTAACATCAGCGAAGCGTTTCTTCTCGGACTTGAGATCGATCATTGTGCTTCCCGCGGCTTCCACGACTTCCTGTATACCGCTGCGAGTGAACGAGTGTTCTGCTCGTACGCAGGGGTTCTCCGGCACCACCGTCTTTGTGATGCCGCGTGCCTGACAGCCCTCGAGAAACGTTTTTATCAACGTTGGATGCGTCGTCGCTCCGCGTTCCGGCTTGCGTGCCCATGCGGCATTGACTTTAAGGGCGAGGGTTTTGACGTTGGTGCCGAGTCCGCCGTTTTGATCGACGACCTTGAGTGCTTGCGTCATGAGTTTAGCTTTATCGTCACCATGGATCATCCAGACTTCCGCTTCAGGTTCCGCGGCAAAAAGCGTGGGCCGTGTCGCCAGAATGGCGGTGCCTGCAATACCTGTTCGGATGAAGTCGCGACGTGAGATACCGGCTGTCGAGAAGGTCGTTGCTGACATTGTAAGAGCCTTTCTTTCTGTCTGTATTCTACGGGCGACCTAGGGTCTACTGATGGGTGCGGATTAGTTTTGATGCCGATGATCGGAGGTGCCAGGTGTCGGGTTTCAGAAAACACAAGTAAAAATCCTTCACATGGTTGCGAGTTTAACCCCGAACCCCGAAACCTGAAACCAGACCAGCTAATCATGCACTTCTCAGTAACTCACAGACCGGGCAGGAGGTCATTTTGTTCCGTTCTGTCAGGGATGAAAGCCGCAAATTTTGTATGAAGCTTTTTCAACTTATCCAGGTAATAAGGAATATTTTCGTCGCGAATATTTGGATCGGCATCGGTCAGAAGCTTGGCCGCCTCGGCGACCGTGACGTTCTTTTTATCACCCGTGATATAGAAGGCGAGTTGGTCTCCCTGGTTGTAGTCTCGGTCCGCGGCGAGCGCGAGCTCGTATGCCGCGCTTCGACGCGTTTTTCCGGCGGCCAATTTTTCCGCATAGACACGAGGTGGGGTCGATAATACCTCCCGTTTGGCAAGCTGTTCAAGTGGCAGTTTGTGGTTTGCTATGGTTTTTTCGTACGTTTGATAGAGCGTCTCGGCCTCTGCTTCACGACCGGTGAGCAAGAGGGTAATCAGGTCATGCATATAGCGCCGCTGAAAGGATTCCAGCCCGCGTGATTTAAGAGCGGCGCCGGTTACCGCGAGTTGTCCTTCGTGTGTGAGCAGGGCATAGTTTTTACTTTTATAGCTGAACATGGCCTGGTAGGTAGCGTCCAAATCCACTTCGATGCCATGAGGCAGGATGGACTGTATGTCCTTTTCCATGGCAATGGTGTCGTTGCTTGCTGACGGTGGTACGAAGTAGATTCCGTCCGTATCCAGTTCGATGACCGCGGCATTCCGGCGTTTCAGAAAGTTCACCATGTCCTGAAGTATTCGTCGTCCTTCAGCGGTAATGGATTCGGCCAGGTCAAAATCATTGAACGTGGCCTGTGAAAAGCCGAGGTATCCATAAAAGGAATTGATCAATATTTTGAACGAGCTCTGTAAATGTTTGTAATGGTCGGCGGTACCGCGGTCGGTGCACTGCCGCATGGCGTCTTTCGTTTCAAGGCGGAATTGTCGGAGTTCAGAAAGCAGGGACAGGAAAACGCCCTGGGAGTCGCTTCGTGGCGTGATTTTTCTGCTGACCATGATAGAGGGGTAGAGCGAGCGCACATCAACATGCCAGACATTGTTGAATATGCCGGACTGTTGAGACTCGGTCAGGCCACCCCGGAACGGACGCGGCGGCTGGGGTCTCGGAAGCGATGCGTTGCGACGCATGTACTCGCCCACCAGCATGGCGTCAATGCGTGCCGCGCTGCCGCGGGTTACGCAGTTCTGGTAAGAGAACGGCACTAACTGGGCCTGATAGAAGTAGCTTGGCGACAAGATCTCGCTAATGGCCGACGTTTCGCGGACATCATCCATGGCGTATTTTTGCAGGAGGGCGGGATTTTCCCGGTACACCTCTGTGATGGTTTCGCCTGCTACGTATGTTCGGTTGGGGGCGGCCACGCCGAAATGGACGGCGACATCTTTCAAGCCATAACTCTCCAGTTCGCGGTATACCACATCGTACAGTTGCGCCAGTTGCAGTGTGTCTATCACATGTCGCCCGAAGATGTCGAAGCGTCTATAGGAACTTGTCCGTTCGCCGGATGTGAAACGGGAGGATCGCGCGTTTGCGATTCTCCCTTCACGGCCGATTGCGAGTCGGATCTTGTGACGTCGGCATCGTGTTTCAATGAATGAGAGGTCAAAATCGAATATGTTGTGGCCTTCAATCACATCCGGATCGCGTTCGGCTATTGCATCGATCATACGATGCAAGATCTCCTCTTCACTGAGTTCCGGACCGGAGAGGCAGAGTTCCCAACCGGTTGTATCGCGCATAGCGATCATGGCGATGCGGTCGTCCTTGCGCTCGGCATTGGGAAAATCGAACCCCGGGGTGGTAAGTGTCTCGATATCGAGTTGCAGCCGCCGGAGGTCGCCGAATACCATGCCACGGAAGAGCCGGGCCGGCAGCAGGGACAGCAATTGCTGGCTGAAGTCGTTGAATGCGCGGTAGGGCCCCTTAGGATCGCTCGGGTTATATCCGGTTGTCTTGCGCAGGATCTTGATTGCTTCGCTATATGCTTTTCCTCCAGAGAAATGCAATCTGTGTTTAAGAACATTGTCATCGTGCAGGGGGACGTGTTCCATGACGTCAGGCACGGTTTCCGCCAGTTCCTCATCCGCCACCAGGAGCCAGGGATGGAAGGGGACCGTGACGCTCTCCACAGCACCCTCGTCTGTACGTCGGAACAGGGTACCCTTTCCATGAGGGGTACCCTCGGCCGCCACGAGCCGCTGAACGGTGGATGGAATCAGTTTTTCAAGGGTAGCAAGTGTCTGTGTCATGGAAGGTACTATAATTGTGAAAAGAGTTGCTGTCCCATGTACGGAACCATCCGTTGGTACACGCATCAAACTAACATGTCGACGGAGTATGCGTAGACGCTTCATAAAACGATGCTGATAAACTCCTTTGGTATGGTGACGATACATATGATTGTCGATGCATTAAGAATGCGCAATCTGTCCTTGTGGCGCGCTTGACCCTGGGGCGTCTGTGGGGTACACTGCGTGGTTGTTCATGGTGACGGGGTTTTGTCCGCTGGCGGATATTCTGTATGAATTTTCTCAATGTCAATACCGCATCTGCAACTTTGTTTGCCGTGGTTGCTTTGGTGGTTTGGATAACCATTGGTTACGGCAGACGTCGGAGGGCGCGTGTTCTTGACAGGATGTGCGGTCCAACAATGGCGGAACGTCTTACGTCAACGGTACACGCCGGTAAGCGACGGTGGCGTCTTGGCATCTTCCTGATGGCCGTGGGATTGCTGTTTGTCGCTGCCGCTCGACCGTGGTGGGGAAAACGTCTGGTACCCGCTCCGCAACGATCACGGGACATCATTATAGCGCTTGACTGTTCGCGAAGTATGCTGGCAACGGATGTGGCTCCGTCACGCTTGGTCCATGCAAAATGGGTTATTCGTCGACTTATAGAACGATTCCCGGGCGACAGATTTGGGCTTGTCGCATTTTCCGGAGATGCATTTCTGGAGTGTCCGTTGACTCAGGATCGAAGTACTTTGTTTCAGTTTCTGGACGATATCGATAGCGACACGATCGGTCTCGGTGGAACCAACTTGGAACGTGCCCTTACTGTTGCACAGGAAGCCTTTGGCGGCGCTGAGGGAGGGAATCAGGCTGTCATTCTGGTTACTGACGGTGATGAACTCCAGGGGAATGCGGAACGCAGTATCAAAACCTACAGGGAGCAGGAAACCGCCATTCATTTTATTGGTATTGGGGATCCCGCCCAGGGGGCTGTGGTCAAAACAGAAAATAACGAGTTCCTGCGTGACAAGAAAGGAGACCTGGTGACCAGTCGCTTGGATGAGCTCCGCCTGCGGACTCTTGCCAGCCGTGCGGACGGAGCGTACGTGCGCTCAACGGCGGTGCATCCGCGTCTCGAGCCCATTACGGAAACCCTCGACAAACTGGTCCCTGAGCGCAAAGATGCGATGGCCAATATGCGACCAGTGGAACGATTTCAGCTCCCTTTGGCGTTGGCGGTAATATGCCTCATCCTTCGTTTCTTTATCGGGCAGCGAAAGACGGTATCCAGTGGTGCCTTGATTGCGTTGGTGGCGGCCGTGTGTGTCTTTGGTGGAGGCGCGACGGCGGGCGACTCGG
>JAIPIM010000244.1 GCA_021734725.1 Minisyncoccota bacterium
TAGAGAAGATGCGACCATTGGCGTTCCCGTCGATGGTGATGCCGCCCGACAGGGCGGAAGCGTCGATATCGACGCTGCTGTTGATGGGGATCTGTCCGGAGGTGAGCAGAATGGTTTGGCCGGAGAGCGCCGTGTTGAACGTGATGGTTGTGCCGGGCGTGGCGGCGGCGATGGCCGCGCGCAGCGACCCCGCGCCGCTGTCGGCGGCGCTGGTCACCACCGCCGCCCGGAGACCGGGCGCAACAGCCAGCAGCAATGCGGCAACGATGAGGTGGATTTTCAGGGACTGATGGTTCGTTGTCGTTGTTGTTTTCAGTATACACCCCCTTTTTTAGTTGAAGCTGATAAAATACAGCAACGGTGTATAATATTACAGAGTATTGTGATGTCACTGGCGTCCCATTCACGGGAAAGAGAACTTTGTAATGGCTGACTGACTGGCTACAATCTTCTTAACCGCAAAGAGAAGGAGATTGTCGTTATGCCAGCCAGTACGGCCGGGAGTAAGTGTGCCATATTCCGCCAAGTCTGTGAACTCACTCCACCACATTTGGTGCCGAAGCTTGCACGCAAGCACGGGATCAAGTCATGCGCGTCCAGCATAGAGGGGGAGTCAGGCAAATCGTTCTCCTTAGCCCACGTCATTCCCCTGCGAGTATTGCTGCCGAAAACAGGGCGCCCTGAGTCGGGGAATCGTGCAATATTTGCGGAGATGGTGGAGGCCGCGAGCCTTGACCTGGCAGTGGGGCAAAGTGCCGTCCCGATGTTGGAATAATCCCCGCCTCCCTCGCACCCACAGACCCGGTCGGAAGCTGACGCTTACAGGTGAGTTCCGTCCGACTCATGCCCAGCTCTGAGATTTCCGACCACAGCGACCGCGAAACGGTGCTGCCAGCCACTCGGCTACGTCCAAAAACAGCGTTACCGACTGCCGATCCCCCTCGCTCACACTGCCCTACCCCGCGCAATACCCGCTCCTGAACCTGAACTCAGACTATTTACCTGGCACCATCTCTTACTGGCCGTGACTGTGCACGGCACGGTCAGGGTACTGGTGCCCGTGTCGGTGAACATATGTGCCACGTAGCCGTCGGCATAAGGCGGCGAAGAACGGGGACTAAGCCCGCTTGAATCCGTGTAAACGATAGTTCCACCCGACCCCGTGTTGTCGCTGGGTGCAACTTGCACCGTGAAAGTATTCGTCGTGGACACGGCTGTGCTGCCGGCGTTATCGGTCACACTGACATAGATCCCGTACGTTCCGATTGCCAGCCTGCCAAGATCCAATGTGTGCGGCAGCGAATTTGTGATACCGGCCTCGGCATACGCGCCTTCCGCGCAGTTCGTGTAGAATGTGACCGTATATGGCGACGTACCGTTCGCCACCGTGGCCGTGGCGGAGATCGAAGACCCCACAATGAACATCTGGGCGTCCGCCGGACTGTCCACCACGACGCTCAGCGGAGGCACCGGATACAAAGCCATGGCGTCGAGCATGGCTTGCTCCACCGAAGAGACGCCGTACATGGTATTGAAATTGTAGAGCGCCTGGTAAAGGCAATCCGGATCGCCATGCAGCGTGTTCTGGAACCACGAATACCACGTATTGTAATCCGAGGTGAACAGGTTGAATTCGCCGTAACCGTATCCGGTCGCACCGTAACTTGTCTTGGCGGTTTGAACGGCCTGCACAAAGGCGGTGTTCGATTTCAGGCCACCGCTGCCGCCATACCATGTGGCTCCCGGGTTGCCGTTGGAATTCACCAGGGCATTCTCATCCTGCTGAGCGGTGCTGTATATCGTTCCGTGAACGCTGATCTTGTCCCGCGGCAGGCCCGCATCCAGCGCGATTTTGGCGAGGTAGGTCAAATGTCTGCCGATGATTTTCGCGTTGTCATCCGCGGTGATCGTGCCAGTGGTTCTGATGCCGGCGGTCTGCGCCGCGTTATAGCCGAGCGGCTGGTAATTATTGCTCCAAGGCGGATTGTCCGTCGTGCCGTAGTAACTGTTCCCGTTGGGGAAGAACCGGTAGTTGCTGTTGATCGCCGACTCCCAGCCGCATTTCCATCCCACGAACAGCCATTTCTTGTTGGCGGGAAGATTGTTATACCATTGCAGCACCACCGGCAGAAACGCGTCATAGATGCCTTTTTCATACGCCTGAAAATTTGCGCTCAGGAAATTGGGTGTCGTTCCGATCCTGAACGGACTTCCCCAGTTGCGCCAACTGAGCTTGACTGCGGTGCTGGGATCCCATCCGTACCATTCCACATCCGCAATCTTGTTCGTGTCGTATCCGGCTTTTTCGGGATCGTACCAGTTGAGCAGACTCTCCTTCAGCCAGGTTTCGGTATCCACCTGCACCAATATCGGAACATCAAGACGTTCAGCCATGGCCAGATCATTGGTCAAGTTTGCCAGCTCGGAAGAAACAGTCCTATATCCTGGAAGATAGATACATGCCACTCCAACTTTCAGGGTTGACAGTTGGTTGGCCGCGCCGAATCTCGTCGCCACATACCCCATGACATTGGAGGAATTGGAGCCGGATGAGGAGAAGGCTCCGCACGGTGTGTAATTGAGCAGCAGGAACTGGTCCCCCGCCCGTGCCGGGCCGGTCAGCGCCCCCAGCATGACACCAAGCGCGAGGGCCCATGACAACACGCCGGCCCCTCTGAGCCGGCTCCAGGAAGCTGTAAAGCATGTATTCAAACGTCTCTCTCCAATCATCGACCATCTCCCTGCGCGGCAATGTAAACCCCATTGTGCTGTCACGCCCTTCGTCGCCGGCTTACCGCACGATCAAGACCGTCTCCATCGGTCGAACGGGTGTCTTCTCGACAAGTATGAAGGCCCGTACTCGCTCGACAACGGTGCCACGCGTGATATACCAGTTCCCTGAGACTTGGTAGCCGACACCGATCCACTGGAGCCGCGGCACGACGGGCTCGATCGTCGCCTGGGTGTTCGCCAAAACACCATCCACATACGTCTCGAGAATGCCATCGGCATGGCGCAGCATGGCCATGGTGTGGTGGCCCGGGATCGACGCGGGCGTCGTATCCCAATCGTCGCTGGCATAGTTGCCGTCCGCAAACATCTGGCGCGTGTGTCCCTGGGCGACCCAGCTTGTCCAGATATCGAACCCCTGTCTGGGCTGGCCGAGGCCGAAGGCGCCGTCCCACGTGAGCATCTGTATGAGGGTATGTTCCGTATGCCAATCAATCCCCTTCGGCGCCACGGTGAGGGTCACCTCTATTCCGGAGTTGGTATAGCTCAATCCCTGAGGCGCATCGATGTACATCCAGCCTTCCTGGGAATCCGGCTCGTCCGCCTTCCCCAACACCATGTTGCCGGAGGCATCGATACTCGTCGTCCGTTCCTTGCTCCAATCGCCCCAACCCGTGCCCGCGTCCCATTCTTCGATGACGGCACTATCGGGTATGTAATCAATCGGGTCCTGCGCGTCGGCATGGATGCCAATCCACGCAAGCAACGCCGTTGCTGTCACAAGCATTTGAACCACACGATCGCTCACCACCTCGCACCCCTGTCTTTAGTGCGGACCCGGATACTTGTCTTCTGTACCACACCACGGAATACTCACGCTGGCGCTCCGCTTGGGGCCAGTTGGCACAACTGGCCCTACCCGGTACGTCCAGTTGTGCCAACTGGACGATACCTTCTGGGTAGTCGCCGAAACGACGAGGCCCTTGCGCGTGGCGCCATGCTTACCGAAAAATGAAGATCGTGCCGGTGCTGGACGTCCCCACGGCGACCACCGTGACCTTGATCAACATCGTATTGGTATCCCCCGGATTGTCGCTGCCGGTTGCCCTCACGTTCACATAGTACTCCGCGCCCAATGTAGCATCCGTGGCGCCATCGTTGAACTCAACATTGTTTCCGTTGATCTGGAATTTGTCATTATCATAAACACCTTCCAGAGTGTAGTCCACCGAGGCGTCCTGCCCCGGCTCTGATTGTAGCGTACCTACCACGGTTGTGCCACCGGCCACTTCCGCCAGCGCATGGACCCCGATAAACGTTTCGTCGACTGGTGTAACCGTGACCGTGATCGCCTGAGAGTCGGTCTTATCGTCGTCATCGGTTACCGTGACAATTACCTTCATCCCTCCGGACTCCGCCGCCGTGTAGTAGACATCGTTATCCACGGCGAACCACCGATCCTGCAACTGGTAGGCGCGAAGCACGTCATTCATGGCGCTCCGGAGCGACCGGCGACTCGCGTCCGCTCCCGTGCGGCACGCATCCACGCTGCCCACGGCCGCCCGTCACCGTCCCTCCGACGCTCGCCGCCGCCACAGCGCCCGAGCCACACCCGAGGGCGAAGCGCAGCGCAACCAGAGCGCCAAGCCATGTTTTCCACACAATGCGTTTCATGCAGGTGTCGTCATCTCTCTCTACGCCCCAACGAGCTTGTCGACAAACAGCCTCTCAGCCGGATAGTGCGGGTCCCAAGATCCTAACAGGAACAAGGAGAATCGTGGAAATCCAAACCATATCTTCTTCCGGCATCAACTGATAGATCGAAGGAGTGATTTGCAGATCGTAGTACCCCGCCTCGCCAAACTCAACGATCCCCATCGTCACAGCAGCATGCCGGGATTTGCTACCCGTAACCACTGTCCTGGCTTCCAGGCGCTGATTGTTAATCCTCAACCAGTACGGCTCCTTGTCGAAGTCTTCAGCCGCCTGCTCAACAATTACCTTGTAGACGGCAGCTTCGGGGATCGCAACGCGTGCAAAGAGATGCGCATGGCTGGTTCTCTGTAGCACCCAGCCTTCCTCCGTTTTCCTCTGCGCGTAACCATGTGGAGCCCACATAGCATCTGCATCGATCGTGATAATGCCTGACGACGCCTGCTGGCTCTGGATATCGGCGCACGCCCAATCTCCCTCGAGCTCTGCAACGATGACAGTATTGTGTTTGTCGGGTGCCCGCGCCGGCAGTTCGATCGAAAGCAAGTCGTCCTGCTGCCTAAAAGCCAGCCCTTGTTTACCGGAAGCGCACAACAGATAGACCTTGTTTACCGCGTTCTTCAGATTGCGTACGCTATACAGCCCGTCTTCTGGCCAGTCGAGCACATGGAAGAAGAGACGCCGTCCCTTCATCGTGCACACCACCTCATCTTGTTCCGGGAATGGGCTCGCCTTCGTTCCGTAGATGGCTTCTCCATTGACTCGCAACCATTGTCCGATCGCTCGGAACAAATCCTTTTCAGGTTCAGGGATCGTGCCGTCCGGTCTGGGACCAATGTTCAGTAAGTAGTTGCCTCCTCGTGAAACTATCCGGGCCATGTTGCCGAGCACTTCCTTGAGAGGGCGGACCTCATAGGGGGGACACCTGTATGACCACCCTGGCCCCGTCGTCATACATGTTTCCCAAGGAACTACCAGTCCCTTGGGTGGGATCGTGTTGTCCCCCAGGGACGTAAAATCGCCGAAGCCCTGCCCCAGGCGCGTGCACATGATTGTTCCCGGTGAGTTCTCGAGGACGATTCGGCGAAACTCCCGGCACTCGTTGGGGTTGACCCGCTGGGCCGTGTCAAACCAGACAATGGCCACGTCGCCGAGTTTCGTCACGAGCTCTCGCACCTGTGGGTAGGCCTTGTGAGCAAGGTAATCTTGCCACCCGTTAGCCTCCATGTCTTCGCGCGAGAAATCGATACGTCCAGCGCCCGGATGATCCCAATCCTGACAGTGTGAGTAGTAGAACCCTATTCGCAGGCCGCTCTCTCGGCATGCCTCGCTCAACTCCCTCAGTGGCTCGCGCCTGAATGGGCTATCTCCAATATCGAAGTCTCCGTAGTCCGAGTCGAAAAGCGCGAAACCGTCATGGTGTTTGGCGGTAATGGTAATCCACTGGCAGCCGGCGTCCTTGGCAACCTGGACCCATTTCTTTGCATCGAACCGTTCCGGATTGAACCGCTTAACCAATGCGTGGTATTCGGAATCCGGGATCTTACCATGAAACCGATGCCATTCTCCCCAACCATTAATGCTGTAGAGGCCCCAGTGGATAAACATTCCAAACTTGGCATCCCGGTACCATTGCAACGTTTGCCTTGCCTCGACTGATTCCGGTCCAACATACTCGGCCCTGGGCCAATGGTCTGAGTTCGTTACGGGATTCTGCATCATCTCCTTGATCTCCTCACTCACCACGATACTGCAAGAACAGGAAACCGGG
>JAIPIM010000245.1 GCA_021734725.1 Minisyncoccota bacterium
GGGCAACTGGCGGATCGACGAGCGTCGACAATGTCCCGGTCCGCCGATCGCACCGAACGCCGAGCGTCAACAGGCCAAGGCGCAGTGGCAGGCGAGGACCGATGGATGATGCGTTTGCAGTGTGTCTGGCTACCGCGACACCGACGCGGGCTGCATGTTCTGTGTAACGTAAAGGAAACACCGATGAAAAAATGCTGTTTCAGGGCAATGCTTATCGTCACGGTCTTTGCCGGCTTGTTCTCACCGCAGGCTTCCGCCGCGGAAACGAACCGCGAAGTCGAAGTCTTTCAGGAAGATTTTGAGGCCTTCGCGAACGGCGAAGATCCCTCCTCCGTGGTGGAAGTCAAGCAAAGCCCCTTACGTTACGGGGAAGTCGTGGATGGAAGTTATGCCATACAGCACTCGTTCAACGAGCATTGTCCCGTTACCCCGCCGCTTACGGACTTCACATTGACGTTCAGGGCGCGCAAACGCTGGCCTGCGCCGGTGGCCGCGGTCATGGTCGACTTCCGCCTCGACGTCGCCGCGGAGAAAGGATACCGCATCTACTACCGCTGGGGCGAGAAGGGCTATTTTCGCAAGCGCTTTACGGACTCCAAATGGGACCGTTACCGGCCGTATATGACCGGCACCACCCGTCTGGCCTTGCTGGACTACACCCACAGGAACAATCTGGAACCGATCCTGACCCGGCCGTTCACAAGCTTCGGCAGCCCCGCCGGAACGAACCCGATCCTGGACGAGGTCGCGCCGGATGAACTGGACCCCATGGAGGAAACCGGTCGCTGGCAGACGTTTCGGATAGATGTACGCGGCCGGACCGTACGCTGGACGCATAACGGCAGGGTACAGGGTGAACTCATCTTGCCGAAAGACAGCACCCTCGGACCCGGTGCTGTCGGTTTCGATACCTACGGATTCCGTATGGGCTCGGCGTTGTCCCTCGACGATATCCGTATCACGACGACAGACAGACTACCGCCCGAGCGGCGACTTTTTCAGCGTTCCTTTGCCATTCCTCGCGACCTGCGCGCGATCCATGCCCGATTGTCCCATACCGTAACCGCCACGCACCTGCCCGATACCTGGCTGTCCCAAATCCGCGCGGCAAGTCCGTCAAACAGCGGCATGATCCGGATCAACATGCAGTTTGACTTCCCGGAAATCCACGGCAAGGGACGGGATATGGCCGCGCGCACTCCGTACGTACGTTTCGAGGATCTGCAAGGGCGCCCGTTTTTCAAACATAACATTTATCGGGGCATCCTCGGCAGCGTGGTTCCGGGGCATCGGTCGGGCGCGGCGCATATGCTGCAACTGATGCAGCGCTATCCCGACAGGGTGCCGCACTACGGCGTCGCCTTGCGCCTTACCGGCCCGGCGGATGCGACCGGACCGCAGTCGGCAGTTGCGTTCATCGACGAGCTGCCGGACGAGTTCAACGTGGTGGCCGGCATTGACTATTCACTGGACGGCGGACATATCATCAACGGCGGACCGGTCGAAGCCATTTACACACGCAGCGGCGACTTGCTTTATGCGGGGCTTCCTTTACGCGGAGAGGAACGGCACATCGGCATTGACAGTCCCGTTTCCTCCGGCCTTGCCGCTCGCGTCCCGGCGGGAAATCGCTACCGCGATGCATACCTCAAACGCCTGCTCAACGACCACTACTTCCTCGAGGGCGAGCCGGTTACGTTTACCGTGACGGTGCGCGGCGGCCGGGAGGCCCGGCTCCCTGACTCGGCGAACTGGGCCGTATATGACGCCTTCCACCGGCCAATGAATAGCGCCGGTAGCGCGACCCTCGTCGAGGATGAGAGTGAGAGCGGCCACACATTGCGGAAGCTGGGGCGGCATGCTCTTCGTTCACTCCCCATCCGTCTTGCCCTGAAACAGCCGGGAGTTTACTGGTTTCGCTGCGGCAGCGGGCCGCTTCAGCGCGAGGCGGCGTTCAGCATTATTCCGTCGCGGCAAGAGCCAGGGGACAGCGCAGCGGCGCGCAGCGGCGTACCGGATATCTACGGGCAGCTTTACCCCATGCAAGCCTGGCGGCAGGACTATGGGCACTATGTAAGCGGTACGCATGTGAAGAACGCCGACTATGCCGCCACCGTTCGGGCCTTGAATGTCAAGGCGTTTATGGTGTCGCGGCCTCCACCGGAGCTGCTGGCTCACGTGGACGGCATGTGGCGACCCGGTGGACTGGCAGGTGTCGAGATTCCGTTTGCCGCGTATCCTTCCGGTGGCCGCCTCTGGTTGCCGCGGACCGCCCGCGATCTGGAGGTCGTGCAGGGGTTTGTCAACTCATCCTTTTACCGGCCCAAGCCTGGCGACAACGTATTGACCGATCCGGAGGCGGACCCCCTGGCACGCTGGCGGACAATCGTTTCTCGTCACCTTAAGCCCTGGGTCGACTACTGGTCGACGGTGCGGACCGCAAAAGACGCCGCCCTTCGCCAAGTTGTGGATGCACACCAGCCCGATCTCGAGCTGGCCGCCTACGGCCCCCCGCTGATCAACACCTTCCAATACGGCAATCTCTACTGTGCGAAGTATTACGGGTGGGATTATCGCCTCAAGCAGGATGCCCGGCGGTTGATCGATACGTGGCAGATGGAAACCTATGCGCACAACTTCGCGCGTCCGCCTGAGAGCTACACGCCGTCCATTGCCCTGACGAAGATGAGCCTCCCGGAACTCGGCTGTCGCTGGGAAATCTACGGTGCGTACGCCAGTGTCGCGGATCACCGCGACGAGGCCGGACAACCACCCCACGGCTTCAACTGGCCGGGGCCACGCTTTATGACACACCAGGTTACGGAGCTGATGCTGGCGCCGTGGTATATCAAGGACGGAACCTTCGCCCAGGCCGGAAACACGCACATCGGACCGGGCCTTGAAAAGTACACCCAGGCCATGTTCCGGGGGTTCGTTAACGGTATGCGCAACGCGCGGCAGGCGGAGGCGGTCGCCCCCGTACGCTGCCCGGTCTTCCTGCGATCCTACGAGGCCGCGGAACGGGATCCCTCGTGGGGGGAAAGCAAGGTCACCAACGCATCCGCGGAGACCCCGGCCTACGCCTATCTGCAGGCACGTCTGGCCGGTCTGCCCGGCGGCGTCTTTGCCGATATTGGTGAGCTCACAAAGCTCGATGCCTCTGATTGCGACATGCTGGTCCTGCCGCCCCTGCGGGGGATCACCGCCGCTCAACGCGGGGCAATCCGGACTCTTCACGACCAGGGCGTCGGCCTAGTGACTTTCGATGACTGTAGCGGCCTCGAAGATCTGTTCGGTGTCCGTCGTCTCGATACCGGCCGACGCATAGCCTTTGCCGCCCGCGGACCTGACGATACACTGCTGGCCGGTCTTCCACGCCGGATTACATCGGGAAAGGTGCTTCACGACGAAGACGTGTTCTATGAGCTGGACGGCGCCCGGGAAATCCTCAGCGGCTGGGACGCGGCGAATCGTCGGGTCGCACCCGTGCTGACGATCCATCAGGCCAAGGGCCGCCCAGGAGCGGTTTTCTTCACCCTCGGGGCAACGGATGTCGGACGGCGCGAACAACCACTTTCGGCCGCCAGCATTGAAGGGGAGGTTATCAGTAATCTGATCCGTCACGGTGTGCGGGCGGCTCTGCAGCGTATTTCGCGCGCCCCGCTCCGCGTCACGCCGCCGGCGAGTGTGCTTGCTTTCCACCGCACCGATGGGCGAATCTATGCCGTTGTGATGGATTCCTCGTGGCCTCACGTTCCGACCGGTCGGGGTCCGGTCACCACCACCTTGAGGATCGAGGGACCCCCTGCCGAGGTCGCGTCGCTCAGCGACCGGCGTGTCATACCGCTTCCGGCGTCGGGGAAGGGCAACGTGTATAAGATCGAACTGGAGCCGGACGAAGTCGTGCCGTTGCTGATCGAGCGGACCAGTCCGGGCGGCTGAACGGAGCCGGTTGGCGCACGTTGCGAAATCGGTGGACGAGAACGGGCGACGACAGCTTGGCTGGGACTCGGAGGGCTCTGCTTGGTTACCGAATGGGGGATGCCCTGTTCGAGGAGGAGTAGACAATGCCGGAGTTCCGTCTTCAGGCGGCAGCTGCTAAGCGAAGCTTCAGCGAGCGGGCGTATTTCCGGCGTCTGCGATTGCACACAAACGGTGTAGTTTCCCAACAAACGCCCGCAGGGTTCCCTATGAAGAGGGCGCTGTGCTTGATGTCCAAGCAGTGCCGCCGGGGGATACGATCCGCTCGCTGAAGCTTCGCTACTACTGCCGCCTGAAGGCGGAACTGTGACAAATAGTCAATAACACCAGGATATACGATTGGCATAAAGAATATTTTGCGACATTTTATATACAATAGTGTATGCTGATTTGTTACCATCATTGTGCCTTGAACATATTTAGAAAATTGAGCTATGGCATACAACTGGCGAGAGATGACGAATCAGCAACGCGCAGTTGTTTTGCGCACCCGCCAGCAATCCGGGCAACCCTGGCACGGACCTCCACACGGCCTGGAACGGCACTGGTATCATATTTCAGCGGCTTGTTACGAACATCAACATGTCATTGGTAAAAACCCCGAGCGGATGGCGGAATTCGAAAAAGTTTTACTGCGGACTCTGGCAAAAGAGAGCGAAAAGGTCAGTGTCTGGTGCGTGTTGCCGAATCATTACCACGCGCTCGTGCAATGCCGCAGTCTGGCGTTATGCCGGGACGCTTTGGGAAAGCTGCATGGCTCAACATCGCACCTGTGGAACGTCGAGGACGGTGTTCGGGGCAGAAAATGCTGGCATCGCTGCCAGCCCCGCAAGATCAAGAGCGAATCGCACCGATGGGCAACCGTGAACTACATTCTTCATAACCGTGTTCATCACAATTACGTTGATCGTTGGCAGGACTGGGCGTTTTCAAGTGCCCGCCAATACCTGGAAGAACTGGGGCGTGACGAGGCCCTTCGAGTCTGGCGTGATTATCCAATATACGAGATGGGCCAAAACTGGGACGCACCGGATACGTAATGGTCAGAGTTCCGCCTTCAGGCGGCAGCTGCTAAGCGAAGCTTCAGCGAGCGGGCGTATCCCCGGCGCGTCGGCTCGTGAACCGCGCCAACATCATCTACTTCCCGGCCCGGGAAATCGACCACCTGCGCATCCGCAAAGAATGGCGTCCGGCCCTCCAAGAAAACCGTATGCTGATCATCACCCTGGAATCATTCAAAAACCGCCGCATGTCAGCCAACGAAACAGAGGAACGCAATAAGCGGATTGCGGTCTTGGCCCAAGAACTTTATATCCCGTATGCAACGCCCAGTGGTCAGTTAGCGCATCTTGCAGTCGAAGCAGACGTATCTGAATGGGAGGGCGTTTCTTGAATCCTGTCGGACGTGCGGACACGGAGCCATATCCGCGATTGTTGTGCTCAAAACAGGTGTATTTTAGGAAAAATGGGAAGGGGTAATGGTACCGGAGGTGGGACTCGAACCCACACGCCCTTGCGGGCACCAGATTTTGAGTCTAGCGCGTCTGCCAATTCCGCCACTCCGGCTCAATCAGCGGGAGTTGATCTGTCGGAACGATCAACGGGTATGTACTTTACTTTTTTCGTGGCCGTTGTCAATGTGCGTTATCACATTGCACCGCTTAATCCAGCGTTTTACCCGCCACCTCCACAAAGGGTCTGAGTTCGTTCATGACGTCACCAAACGCACCCGAGGGAATTTGCTGCGAAGCATCGCTGAGTGCGTCCACCGGGTTCGGGTGGGTTTCCACCAGGAGACCGTCGACACCGGCGCCGATCGCCGCCTTTGACAGCGGCAGCACCAACTGTTGGTTTCCCGCGGCGTGACTGGGATCCACGATCACAGGCAGATGCGACTCCTGCTTCGCCAGTGCCACGGCACTGATGTCCAACGTATTCCGCGTGGCAGTCTCGAACGTACGGATGCCACGCTCGCAGAGAATCACATTGTTGCATCCGTTGACCATCAGATACTCCGCGGCTGACAGCCATTCTTCGATGGTACTTGCCATACCGCGTTTCAGCATAACCGGAAGTCCTGCCTTGGCCACCTCTCCCAGTAAATGATAATTCTGGCAGTTACGCGCACCGATCTGCATGAGGTCTGCCACCGCCGCGACTTTCTCCACGTAAGGGACCCCTACTACTTCCGTGGCAACG
>JAIPIM010000246.1 GCA_021734725.1 Minisyncoccota bacterium
GTACATTGTGGTCATAGAAAGTTAAGTGTCTGTCGTTAAATGCGTAGTATCTGATTATTATTGTTTTTAGGAGGTTAGAAGCATTTTTTTGCATGGTTTTTGGCGTTTAAGGGTTTCGGGGATAGGGTAGCGCTATTTCTGGCGAAAGAACATTCTCACGCTTTTACTGTTGGTGCATGGGGGGGTAATCTCTTGTGAAACGCGGGCGCATTCTGGACATCTCCGACTGTTGCGTGCATGTGACGCACCGGTGTCACAACCGTGATTTTCTGCTGAAATTCGGGTTGGACCGGCGTAGCTATGTCCCGCGACTTCGGGAAACGGTCAAACGGTTTGATGTTGGTGTTCTGGACCATGTGGTCACTTCGAATGACGTTCACCTGCTGCTTCGTGCGTGCCGTGTGGACGATGTTTCCCGTGCCATGCAGTATCTGCAAGGACTGGTGGCCAGGGACTGCAACAGACGGAAAAAACGTTCCGGCGCTTTTTGGAGCGATCGCTTCAAGCCCACCCTTGTCCAGAACGGGTCGCATCTCTGCCGCTGCCTTTTTTACATAGGACTCAACATGGTTCGGGCCGGGGCCGTGGAGCACCCCGCCGAATGGGCGGCTTGCGGCTATCACGAACTGACCGGACGGTGCCAGCGCTACAGGATCGTCGATGTCCCTCTGCTTCTGAACTGCCTGGAGATGCCGGAACAGTCGGCCCATTTCCTGGAGTGGTATGAACGAACCATGCAGACTATGTGCGAGTCCGGATACCTCTGTCGGGAACCCTTATGGAGCGAAGCGGCAGCAGTCGGCAGCCGTGCGTGGATTGAGTCCTTGTCGGGAACCGTGGTTACGGGGCGTCGGGAAATCGTGCCGATGGGGTTCGGCAACAGCGATGTTGTGCCAGCGGTCGAAGAAGGTGCCGGCAGTTATGCCTTGAAGCTGTCCCCGAAGCGCCGACAGATGCTGTGGCGGCCTTAAACGGCAAAAAATGGGTCAAAAATCGCACGTAAGCCTATTGGGAACTCCTTAGATCCGTACAACCGGCACGCCGGGAATATGTTAACGTTCTACGACCACGAGTCGTTCTTGGGAATATGTTAACGTTCTACGACCACGAGTCCGGACACGAGTCCGGATTTTGGCTTTAGTTTGGCCAGCCTGAAAGCCCGGATCAGACGAAACCGGCGAGGAGGGTTCGCAGGCTGGAAGCCCGCGCTACTTTTTTTGCGTCTGGAAGACGTAAACATCCGCCCTTTGAGCCTTCGAGCCTTTGAGGTGAATCCTGCAGCGGGTGCGCGGTTTACGACAAATACCAGGCCCTTAGTTGACATGTCATAAAACCCCGTTTAAAGTAAGGAATCATTCTAAGAGAAAATGGACCAACCCTGGACTATGAAGGGATCTGAAGATGCCCCAGTCACTTGCCTCACTTCTCCTCATCACCGGCCTTATTTCCAGTACGCTGTACGCCCGCTATGACCATTGGGCGGAGTTCACGGTGCCCCGCCATGACGGCGCCTATTATAATGACATTCGCCCGGAAAGACTGGTAACGGAACATTGGGCGTTTGCCAAGCCCTTGGCCGGCGGTCCCGTGAAAACACTGATGATCGTGCCGGCTGTCAATGGACGCGACGTGGTCGAGCTGTATCAACGCCTGGCGGTTGACTTCGAAGCGGTAACCACTCGCAATGCAACGTCCCTCGGGTGGACACATCCCATTCACACCGCGGTCGTCGGCCTGACGATTCCGGAAAAGGAGCGCGAGCTCAATCGTAAGCTGGCCAAAGACTATGATGTAATCTGTCTGGCCAATGTCTCCTTTGACGACCTGCCGGCGGCCGCCCGCTTTCGTATTTTACAGCAGGTGAAGCACGGCGCTGGGTTGCTTGGGCTTTTCGGCAACAACCGTCCGGGGAACAAGGCGATCATGACGCCGCTGGATCCGATGGTACGCGGCAGCGAGATCTGGCGGGATACCGCCCTGGCGGGTTTTCCCTTCTTCAAAGTTGGTGAAAAGGGTAACCGCCAAGAGGTGGCGGATCGCTATTGCCAGACCGGCCGCTTCGGAAAAGGACGGGTGATCTGGCTGAATTATCACGGGGTACACTCGCAAGCCTTTTACTACGGCGGGGATGTCTTCGGTTGCCCGGCCATGCCCACGCCGGCCAGCGTTCACGTGACAAGCGAAGCCTATGATGCGGCACTTATGCTGACCGCTCGCGCCCTGCTCTGGGCGGCCAGGCGGGAGCCCCCCCTTGTCAGCAGTATTGACCTCGAGGATGGGGCTGTTATCACTCGTGCGGAGTGGCCGGAAACATTGGACGGACGGCTCCGTCGTCGCACTGAATTCACCGGTACGGTAACTGTCGAGGCCTGCATGGTCAGACCGAATGGCAGCTGGAAAGCCGAGAGCCGCGCCACGGTGGATGTCACGGCTGACGAGACAACGTTCAAACTCACCTTCTCCGCGCCGCCGCAGGGGCCTGTTTTTGTCCTTTGGCGCGTACGCCGTGCCGACGGAGCGATAGTAGACTTTGGCGCCACGTCCCTCATGGTGACCGGTCCTCGCGGTCTTACGGCCGCGTTTGCGGAGGAATGTGTATCTCCGGGAGCGTCGCTGGCCCTTAACGTCACACTCGAGGCCGCTGCGGAGAATTGTCGCCTGGTCCTCGCCGCCCATGATGTATTCGAGCGCGTTTACTGGCGTGATGAACGCCAGGCCGCGGCAACTCAAGTCATCAGCATACCAACGGATACGGCCCGTGGCCGCTGGGGTTCGGTGCGCATAGATCTAGTGCGCGACGAGGAACTTCTGGACCGTCGTGACGTGGAGTTTTTCATGCCACGCGAATTTGGTTATGAGTTTGTCCGTCTTCTGTGGGGGCATTGCGGCGTAGGCAGTCGCGGAAATGCCAATGCGGCAGGCAGCTACAGGCATTATCTGATGGGGCAGCAGCAGCGTCGTTTCGGGTGGAATACCGGGATGACTTTCGGCAACGAGCGGTTGGCTGCGGGCGTCCGTTCTCTGGCACGCGCGAATGCCGCGACTTTTGACTACTGTACGCATGTAAAAGGCGGGCATTTCTACGGGTTTTTCAAGCCGGAAACACAAAAGAGCAACCTCGCGTCTCTGGAGGCACGCGGCAACGCCGGCGCACCCTTCAAACCATTGGCCTACAATCTCGGTGACGAGAACGATTTCGCTGTTCGTGAAGAGATGACGACACATCAGCTTGCCTGGTACAGGACCTGGCTGCGGGAACGTTACGACGACGACCTGGCTGAGTTGAATCGCTACTGGAAAAGTGATTACCAGAGCTTTGACGTTGTGAATCCGACATTGCCGGAAGGGGCCACCATGACACGTCGGATCGACCTGCGCAGCTTCTGGGACTGGGCTTATGCTGAGGTGCATCACCAGAAGGCGGACGCTCTCCGTGCAGGGGACCCGGATGCCAAGTGCGGCGCCGAGGGTTCGAAAGCCGGCGATCTGGAGCTGACGATCAGCAAACTGGACTGGTGGGCGCCTTATTACAACCGTTATGTCAACAGCATGCTGCGCTTCTGGATGCCCGACAGTCTTCGTGCCAACTGGTGGGGCGGTTACACGGTCAGCGGCCGTCCCGGTCCCCAAGTGCTCTGGCGGCAACTGGCCACGGGCAGTGTCAACAGCAGTTTCTGGTTTATCGGCCGCATCGGGCCTGAGGGCGCCAGTTCAACCGACATCAGCTTTCCAGAGTATCTCATTCCATGGCAGGAACCCCTGAAACAGATAGAAGAAAATGTCGGCCCCCTGCTCAAGGCCGCCGCGCCGGTGAACGACGGCGTCGGCATCTATCACAGCCGTCTGAGCCAGCACGTCAACGACCTGGACTCGCGATTTGCCAGCCATGTGGCGGCACAGCGTGCCCTGTTAAGCACGATGGACGGGCTGGGACTGAACGCGCGTTTTGTCACCGACCGACACATTCTGGCGGGCAAACTCGATCCGGCAGTCACCCGTGTGTTGCTGGTTGCGTGTCCCAAGGCTGTCCCGGACGATCTGCCCCACCGCCTTGAGGATTATGTTCGCAATGGCGGTGTGCTTATCGCTGACGTAGGCCTGGACTATCGGGACGGCCGTGGGGCAACGGTGACGCCAGGCCGTTTACTTTCCCTTTTCGGTGCCCAATCGACTTCACCGGAGCCAGCCCAGGACGTCATCAATTATGATGCTGTAGAGGTCAGCGGTCATCAACTCTCGCTCACCACCAGTGAACCATGCATGCTGGACGCGTCGATCCGTGCCACGGATAACGGGGATCCGCTGGCGATGGCAGGCGAGGTGCCGATTCTGATTCACCGTTCGCTCGGCAAAGGGCAGCTGTTGCTGCTGAACTTTGATCTCTATCATGCGCTGGGACTGGCCAGGGACAATGGGACGGCGACGACTGACGCGGCCGGCGACTTCCTGCTGCAGCTTCTGGCTCTCGGGAATGTACACCCGGCGCTGCCGCCGATGGCGGGTCTCCCCTGGAAGAGCGTTCGCACCTTTCAACTTGCCGATGCCTTGCTGGTCGGTCTCTATAACTGGGACCTTCCCGGGTCACAGCGAACCTTTCGGGCCGGTGCCGGCTGGACATTGCACGCGTTGGATCCTGTTCTCGGTCCGGACCGAGCACGGGTCATTTCCATTCCTGATAAGATTCATGCCACAGTGCTGACAGCCCTGCCCCCCGGCAAACGCAGTGTGCGCCTGAAGGGCCCCTCTCGTGCGACGCCAGGGGGACAGCTGGAATTCGAAGGCCTCTGTCGAAAGAATGGAAACGCCCTGCCCGGATCGCTGCTGCGTTTCGAGGTACAGGGTCCGGACGGCAGTACATTGGATGCGCATCGGCAGTTTTCCCTGAGCGGCAATGACCCGGTTGCGTTTAGCTGGCCGGTGGCCTTGAACGCTGCACCGGGCAGTTACCGCGTACGTCTGGTGGAGTTACTTTCCGGCGAAACGGCCGACACAACCGTAAATGTGGAGGTTGTCAGATGACGCGTGTTGCCGCCATTTTCCTGCTGATGGCCGCGGGGGTTAACGCCGGAGAACTCTTCGCCGGTCGCGAATGGCATCGCTTGCGTTCGCACCAGGTGGGGTCGCGTAATGCCATCCATGGACGAGAGAATCGCGAACAGATCGTCGCTATTTTCTACGCCTTCCCGGACAAAATGGTTGCCGTTCAGTACCAGCAAACCGTGATCCCGGGGACCCCGGACACACCTGTGTGGGAGCGCGGTGGGGATGCGCAACTGGCTTACCGCGGCCGTGCCCGCTGGGGTTGGGACTTCACCAACTTCCACCATCCGCAAATTCGTTTTACCACGGCGGACGGGGACCAGGTTGAGGTGCTGCCCGGCATACTTGCGGAGCACAAGCTGAATGAGCAGCAAGCGGCGACGGTGGCGCAGCGGAGCCACGGGTTACTTGAGTCACTCAACGTACTGCAGAGCAGGGGCAAGCGGGTCATGGGCGATTTTGTCTGGCCGTTGGTACATGATGGCGAGCGCCTGGGGTATCTTGTGCTGCGCGTGGTCATTTTCGAGGATGAACCCAACTGGTTATACGGCCATACCTTCGTGTGCGGTGATCCTCGTCTGCGTCTGCGAAAATTGGACTTGAGCAGCTGGGGCGGACGCGCCGGGGCGGTGCCGCCGGGGGCGAAACAATGGCTGGCCGGGATCACCAGTCACGGCCCGGCGCCGCGGCGCAACAGTCAACTGCCGTTACAGGAATACTGGGTTCTTGCCGCCCATAAGCGTGGATGGGGATCTTATGACCGGCGCGGTTCAACCGCCGTTTTTCTACAGGAGGATATCGATACTCTGCGAAAGGGCGCGCATAATGGTTGCGTTTCCATGGAACTCGGGCCTGACGCCCGTGGCGTACGGTACGCGATCAGTGACTTCCGGGGGAGGCAGACGCCGGGAACCCAGATCGATACATTGCGTCGTCAAGCCCCGGCTCGCAAAAAACGTTTAGTCGAACTGGATTGGCAACCGCCCTGGCAGCGCGAGTTATCGGCTCTTCTGGAAAAAGCAAACATGCTCGCCCGCGATCTACCGCCGGACACGCCGCCTTTAAGCAACTGGTTCGCTGATTATCACCGGCTTATGACGACTGTTGAAGAAGG
>JAIPIM010000247.1 GCA_021734725.1 Minisyncoccota bacterium
GCTGGCTAGCTGGGCAGTTGCCGCCAAAAACACGCTGCGGACCACCCTCCCGTCAGAAGGGAAGCGTCCTTGCTGGCACAGTGTCTTTCTGCAAAGGCTGGCGGGCATTGGTTCGCGCGATGAATGGATTAGGGCGATCGACAATCCCAATGCTCTTCGCCCGCGTACGGCCTATATGTGGTACTGGGCCGTCGAAGCCATGTTGCGCGACCGGCTGTATCCGCGGGCAATGAACACTATGCGCCGGATATGGGGACCGCTTATCCACCAGGGGTTCGATACCTGTCCGGAACACTTGTTCGAAAACAGTGACGCATACAGACAACCCGGCAGCGCTCTCAGTTACTGTCACGGATGGGCCGCCGGACCGAACGCCCTGTTCGCGCATCACATTCTCGGCGTCCACCCGCGTCATCCCGCGGATCCACATTGGACACCTCACCCAAACACGGCCGGACTGCGCTGGATCGAAGGCAAAGTACCCAGCCCAAAAGCAGAGGTGTCGGTTAGGAGGCGGGGTAACCCGGAAGTGGGCTATTGACCATTCGCTCGATTCCAGCAATTTGAAACCGACGATGCAATTACTCCCGTCCCACATAATTCGTACCCGTAACATCCAGCGGGTGGAGGCTTTTCACTTCTTAAGCGCGGCCACAACATCATCCCCGTCAAACACGTAGCCGAACGCCACGGCCACGCGCCAGAGGGCTTCCTCTTTGTGCAGCTCTTCGCGGGCGGATTCCTTGTTCTCAACCGCGGTGACCGCCTGGCGAATGGTCGAACACATAATACCGTGCTTCGACATGTCCGCCATCCCGCCGGGACTGAGCAGCAGGCACCAGTTGATGGCAAAACCGACATAAATCAGGTGGTTGATACCGCGTTCCCGGCACAGCGCGAACACCTGGTGTGCGTTTTCAGCCACGCCTTCATCGCCGACCGGTTTCGCTTCCGGGGCAAAATCGAGTTTGTCAAACCCTCGTGCAATGTCCTCGGCATTGTGCTTCTTGGCATCGGCCTTGAACTGGGCGAGACGCTCCAGGACCGGATCGCGTTCGATTTGGGCCGGTTCCGCGGGGGGCGGTCCGGCTGTTTCCACCGCGTGCCGGTATCCCGGACACTGCTTGTAATAGTCGCCGCCGCCGACCACGTGAAACAGGGCTAAACGCGAGTTGCGCACGGCGGTGAGCAATGGTGGAAATACTGTGCGACAAATGCGCTGTGCGCGCGGGATATACTCCACGGTCCGCCACCATCCGGGGAAGTCGTCGAACGTTCCGCAGTCCCAGGCATGCATGACCACGACCGCGGTGCGCTCCGGGTTAATCTCCACCTCCGCCGTTTTCCAGCCGCCGTAACCCTCTCCGGGCACGTCCAGGGCGTAGTCGGCATCGAACTGCTCATAGTAATGGGCCGCAAGTCGAATGACGGATGAATGGTCCATGTTTTTCCTCCAATAGTGTATTGGCGTGCTCCAGAACTCATGTTTAAACGCAAATGGAACGCCCTGTTTTGTCTGAAAAAGACAACGGCATTTGACGAGAAAGGTGGGTCGGGTAAGTGTAGTCCGAGCAAGGGTGGCGTTTAAGTGTACGCATAAGTGTGACGCTTTGCGCCCCAATACACTTAACCGCTTTCTTAACCGCCACACTTACTCGGATACACTTAACCGATCCGCTTAACCGGTTTTTATAAACTGTCCTTTAGCTTGCGATACCTTCGTGCTTAAAAGAGCGAAGTCTGGTGCTCTATGCTCGTCCTGCGTATCGTGTTTCCGCAAGGCCGTTTTATCGGTCCGGTCTGAGTTCCGCGTTTACGCGGCAGCTGCAGCGAGTCTTCAGCGAGCGGAATGTGGTTACTGCTCCCGTCTGCACTTATAGGAAAAGGGCAGCCCTCGCCCTTGGGGAGCAAACGCACCAAGAACCAAGAACGAAGCACTACGAACCAAAAACCAAGCCGCTCAATGCTCCGTTCGTCATGCTATTGTTCGTTTAAACGAGCATTTCTCCCCCCCCTGTTGCCGAACAGGCGCACGGCATTGGCCTGCCCGATGGTCTCGTATTCCTCAGCCAACGGACGGATCCCTTCCAGTTTCATGACGGCTGGGCGGGTGTAGAAGAACGGTGTGTGCGAACCGAACAGCACGCGGGTGGCGGGAACCTGCTCCAAAAGCGTGGGCAAGGTCTGAAAGGTTTCGATAAACGACAGATCGACGCAAACATTCTCGGTCTTCCGAATCAGTTCGACCGCCTCGCCGAAGTATGCGCAGAGGCAGATCGTTGGAACCTGGGGGAAAGCGTTGGCCAGTTCGACGATGTCGGCCACGGGCACGCCGGGGACTTTCATCAAGGGATACTGGTTGCGCTCGTCCTCGACGCGCATTTGGATTATGAGCGGCGTGACTTCCGCCGCCAAAACCTCGACCAATTGCCGAACAAACGGGGTGTCCAAGCGGTACTCGTGGTAGTTCGGCACGATTCTGACGGCCTTCAGGTCGACCCCGTCCGCCACTATCGCGCGCCAGTTGCTCAGCGTGGGGTTCACGGTCGGCACGGGGACCAGCGTGGGCTGTCGCTTGCCCGCTCGGAACAGCTCGGCGTTGCCGACCGCGGGATCCGGGAACAGGATGGTGTCCAGGGAGGTAACCAGCGCGGGGCCGATGCCGGTCGCCCGCAGATGCCGGGCCAAGGCCGGGGCCGTACGAATCGAGAACCGCTGGAACGGCCAGCGCCCGAGAGAGGTGTTGATGTCAACAATCATAGTTGCAGGAGCCTTTCCGCGTTGATGCCGAGGATCAGGTCACGGTCGCGCGCGCCGATGCCGGCTCCGAGAACGCGCCCGAGCTGGCAGGAGAAATCGCGGCCGGGTATGTCCGATCCGAACAGAATCCGCTCCGGTCCCAGACGTTTTACGGCATACTCGACAATGCCCGAAAACGGTTGCGAACCGGAGGTGTCCACGTATACGTTGGGATAAGGTTCGATGTCGAGTATTCCACGCATACCGCATGCCGTTAAGTGTGCCATGACGATGATCGTCCGCGGACGCCGCGCGCCCAGGTGCGCGATGCCCGCCGGGCTGGATTCGCCCAGCACTTTGCCGACGGTCTTGTTCCACGAATGATGCAGAACCGGGATATCCAGACTTGCGCAGGCGTCCATGATCGGATCCAGCCGCGGGTCGCGGGCGTTGCGCTCGACCTCCAGTTTGATGCCGCGCAGACCGCCATTTTCTACGCAGCGGGAAATCTCCCCGAGCACGAAGCCTTTTTCGTGATTCGGGTTGAGGAAAGCAAACCCCGTCAGAGTGTCAGGATGCCGGCGGACCAACCGCATTGTTTCGTCATTGGCGGATTGGACCTGTTCCGGCGTCGCATTGAGCGGCCAGGCACCCAGGTTGACCAGCCGGGTGATGCCCAGACGACGCGCCTCTGATAAGATCGTCGCGGTGCTCACGCCCGACTTGGCGGGCAGATGAGTATGGATGTCGATAATCATCCTTTCGTCAGTCATGCGCAGTCTCCGCCAAAACCGTACTTCTTAGAGTTGACTCAAGAGTACGAATTGAAAGCGTTTTTACCTTATTCTTACGCTCTGATCGATCCCATGCGATGCTTGTGGATTATCGTGCTTGTTCACTTGCCTCGAGCATGCACGCCACGTGTTCGTGAATGCGGTCTTCGGTGTCTCCCGTAAACCGACCGGTACGGTAGCGGTACTGGTTGGCAAACAGGACTTCGTATCCCCATTGATCCAATTGCCGTTTCGCGGGCACATAGCCGATAACGTCGTTGGCATAGGCCAGCGGCAAGACATTCCCGAAGCGCGGACGCAACTCCTTTTTCATGCGAAGGGCGTGCTCCACAACCGCCTCGGCGGCCAACGCAACCACGGCCAGTGAATCGCCGAAGCGCAGGGTTTGAATCTCGAACGGCACCTCGCGCTCTTCCGGCAGCCCGGCATCCAGGCGCTGTTTGTGATACCGCGCCCAGCGTTTCTTGAAATCCGCCTCACTTTTCAGTTCCGCGGCCACTCTGGCTTTGTCCAGCGGTTCGGTGAACAGATCGATCACGGATTGACGCATGTCTATGGCACCCGTGATCGGCTGCATGTCGCCATTTTCAATGGTCTCAATGACAGCGTCGCCGAGTTGATTGCCGATGTCCCGAACTTGCTCGACCGTTCTCCAGGGGAATCCTTGCGCGTTCGGATCGGCGGGCATGGGTTTCTGGTCGGCGCCGCAACCCTGCAGAAACGCCGGTTGCGCGAAACCGAACGCCTCCTGGATGCGGTCGTATGCGAACCCCGGGTAGTCGCCGCCGATGAGCAGTCCGCCGCGACTCGTGGGGTGGCAGGCATAATTGAAGAAAATACCGCGCGGAACGCCGGCAAGGTCCTCGATGCTGAGCACGGAGACCTCATGGTCGTGGGGCCCCTCCGGATCAGGCGCCCACAGAACGTTCTCGGAGTTTTCGGGGTCGGGCTTGCGGCGGCTGACCGCGAAATCGCAGTGGCCAAGACCGAATGTCAAGCGTGCATCGAACCGGTTTCTCCAGGCGATGGATGCCGTCCGGGCCATGACCATAATCGCCCGGTGAACATACTCATGATCGATCCAGCCAAAACTCTCGATGTCCTTGGTTCGGACACTGGGACCGCAATGGGTATGCGTTCCGCTGAGAATGATGTTGGCGTTGGGCACCCCGGTTTCCTGCCGGATCGCGTTGCGCACGCGGTCGGCAATACTCTCGAAGAACACGATCTCGGCGCTGAGAATGATGATCGCGGTTTTGCCATCGTGAATCGCGGCGGCCACCGTCCGCAGTGGGTGATACACTCCAGTCGAGGTGTGCCGTCCGCGCGCGGCAAACCCGCACAGAGGGGCCCCCACCTCAGGTGTGATGTCGCCGGTTGCGATGCCGATGGAGTACATGTCAAGCCTGTTCTGCTGCATAATCTCGTTTTCCCTTTTTATTGCAATGTGTTTCTAGCCTCCGCCTCCCCGTCATTCCGTCCGGATTTTGCGCCGCCTTATCCCCGCAATTCGTCATAAGGGGGCATGCGGCCGCTTATACTCGAAATTGCGGCTTTGCAGAGGATGACCGCTGGCTTTCTCGAGCGGAAAATCTTCCGGGATCAGAACCGACTCCTGATTGCCGAAACGGATATCGGCAGCCTGCAATTCTGTGATTACCTCCGCAAAAGGGAACGCGACGCCATTATTCCTTATCGCCATTTCCGGTTTGCCGGCAAACGATATGTCGCCGACGGCAGCAAGGGTTATCTTGGCCATCGTGTTTGTTCCTTTCGGTTTTGCCCTTCAGTGTTATTTGCAGAGAATTACGAAATGTCATTTTTCGCAATTCTTGTTCTTGGTTCTTGATTCGTGGTTTTGAACTTAAGTACTAAGAACGACGAACCACGAACGACTCGCGCGAAGGGTATTTCGCAAGAGTCTGTGTTATTTGAGCTCGATGTGATTTCGGTCGTACCCGCCACGGAGCGAACACACGGTTGCTGTGACAATAGTTCCAGGTGCTGCTTGCACCACCCATTCGAGCAAATCCGAACCGCCATTGGCGGCAAGGTGTTCGACTCGTTGCTTTCTTCTGCCGGTGACGCAGGTGATCTCGCCGGACAGCTCAACTACCGGCTCCGCGCCCTCGAACGCTTTCCGTCCCTGTTCCGTCAGACAGGTGGCCAGGTTTCCCTTGTTGACGAGCTGCAGTCTCACGCGATAAATGCTCTCGCCCACGAGCTCGGCGGTCAACGATGTAATCTCGAGGGCCGGTCGCCAGCCGGCGTACTCCAGAAGGAACCGGGATCCTTTTTCGCAGGCGTTTTCCATCTCGTCCTCGAGCGGCGGGTTGCTCCAGGGCACGGTGTCCCAGCCGCCGATCTCGACCCGCCCCAGTTGCGGGTGCTCGAACGGTGTCCAATTTGTGAACAGTCCGATTCCGGGATCGGCGTCGTGCGCGGCCAGCAGTGCGAGGCTGGTTTCTTCCAGGTGCTGTTCTCCCAGTTTATGGTAATCATGTGTCGAGAAACCGAGGTAGTTGTAGAACATCCCCATCTCGAGCAAAAAAACGGGAACCCCCAGGCGTTCGTACAACCAGTCCTTCGCGCCCCCGGCCGTATCGCTCTTTTTCTC
>JAIPIM010000248.1 GCA_021734725.1 Minisyncoccota bacterium
CCTATCTGGCCAGCGGCAGCTTCAAACCTATCGTGGAATCGCCCGCCGACCATCGCGTGCAACGCAACCAGGTATTCTTTCTGGCCGTGGTCGCCCTGCTGGCCCTGATTATCATCGTGCGCGTCATGCAGATCTACTTCTGACTGACTTGTTTGAGAGAACTCGATATACGAAACAGGCGCTTGCGTGGCTGATGAAATGGCACACGTCGGTCACAGGGAAATGGATCGCGAACCGAACCCGGATGGGACACCCATCCACGATTTCCTTGGCGAACAACCGGCTCGCCCACGATAACAGCCGGGCCGCTGCATTTCTCAAAACAATTGACCCATGGCCTCTCTGATCAATATTGAAAACAATGAATATCGCGGCCTGACCCCAATTTCCTGCAAATCGTCCTCGTTCTCGTCGTCGTCCTCGCTCCCCGCGCCCCGTTTGTCGAGGACGATGGACGAGGACGACGACGAAGGACGATTCTCTTCAATCGGCATTCTGCAATCCTCAATCGCCAATTACCTGCAGCGTGTCCAATGGGCTGACTACACCCAGCGGTCCCTTGTTCAAAACGTGCGTATAGATCATCGTGGTCTTGACATCCGAGTGCCCGAGCAACTCCTGTACCGTGCGAATGTCCTGCCCCGCCTCGAGCAAATGCGTGGCAAAACAATGCCCACAATCTTCGGCGCCTCGCGCGGATGCGGAATCGGCCGCTCCTGTTCCCCGCTCTCCAGCGCCGCTCCGCCCCTTTCCTCGCCAAGCCCCTCCAGCGGGGCATCCAATACCGCCAAATCCCCCAGCGCGATCCCCCGAAATTGCTCGTAATACATAATCAACGCCGCACGAGCCTGCTCGACCTGCCAGGCCTTCATGCGCACATCACGCCTCAATGCGCCCAGAAAAACCCGAATCTCCCGCACCCCCAAAGACCGCCGCGAGCGCCCCGGATTCCGATTGAAAAACTGCCGCACCCAATGCGCGTAAAACGAATGCTGACGCTCCGGCACCCCCGCCTCCGCCAACACCTCGAAATACCCCCCCGGCCACCGCGGCGCCCGATTGTACCCCGCCACCGGCAACCGCTCCCAATCCCCCTGCTGTTGGTTTCTCTGCATGCTCATACACCGCATGCGAGCCAACGCATAAATCGCTGTCAAACCCCAAAACCAATGCCTAGGCTCAATAATCGAAATTATTCCCGTTGACTTCTCACCCCCCATCGCCAAAACTACCCAAAAATGGTGTTGGATAATATGATGACATGAGATGAAGGAGAACAAACATGAGCGATTTCGAGTTCAACTGTCCACACTGTGAACAAACCCTCGAAGCTCCAGAGGACATGCTAGGCCAAACCATCGAGTGTCCCGCGTGCAATGGTTCTATCGATCTTCCGGCCCCCGACCCCGAACCAGTTCCTCCTCCACGCCCAGCACCCAAGAAGAAGATTGTGACGAAGCGGCGGACGAGCCCGTCTGCTTCCTCTACCAACACGAAGCCGTGTCCCTACTGTGGTGAACCGATCCTTTCTGTTGCCGTCAAATGTAAACACTGCGGTTCCGAACTGACTGACGGGAGATCTCCCACCGTCCAGAAATCGGAAGCAATCGGAGTTATTGCTCTCATCCTCCCCATTTGCAGTGCGATGGTCGCTTGGTTCTGGCTCAGCGGCATGCCTCTGCTTTTCGATCCTGGCTCGAAACTCGCCATGATCTCGATCATCACGATCATTGCGACCTCAATCCTTGTTGCCATTGAAGCCAACACCGTTGGCGCTGGCTCCAAGACGGACTTGAATACCAAAGGAAAGAAGCGAGAAGGACCTGTCACATGGTTCTTCGGATGCATCCTCCTATGGATTGTAGCCTTTCCTGCATGGATGGCCCGACGTACAAAGTACGGACTCAAGAATCTCTGCTTTGCCGCAGTTCTTGTCGGACTGATCTTCGCCGGTGTTACCGGCTTAATGCATTACGCCATTGAGGAAGCCAAGTCAGGAGTAAGAAAGAGTCTGGAGGATGTCGGAAGGCAAGCCGAGCAATTCCAGAGAGAAATGGAACGGGAGATTGGTGCACAAACAGATCAGTTTAAAGAGCACACCATTCTAAACTACTTAAGAATGATAGATGGTGCCAAAGAAATGTGGGCAATGGAATTCAACAAATCAAACGGTGCCCCTGTCAATAAGTCTAATATACTACCCTATCTTTCCGGTGGCTTTCCCACCGATCCAGTTGGCGCAACATACGAGATCCGAGCAATAGGAGAATCACCACGTTGCGTATATAGAGGAAAAACGTACACGGTAAATTATTAACAAGTCTGGGACTGTCGACGTGGAGAAAGAGAAAACATGCTGAGCATTCTACCCTACGTAGCAAACGCGATCGTGCTTATCGTCTATTTCTTTCTCGACCGACCACATCCGATCGCGGACTTCTCCGCCATCCCGATCTGGCCGATCCTCGCGTTTGTCGTGTTTCTCGTCACTCACGTCGCCGCCTTCAGTGTGCAGGACACGACACGGCAACTTGTTCGGATATTCCTGCTTCGGCGGTCAGGTGTTGGATATGACGACGGCCTCCTGCCGGTCTACCAGTTGAAGATGACACCGAATTGGACTGTCCCCATGGCTCCCCTATACATGGGCGCTCATGTTGCCTCTTTTGTTCTTCTGCTCTTCTCGCTTGGGTGGGGCGTGGCAATCGGCGCACATGTGGCCGCGCATTTCATTCTCTCGTGGATTCCCATTCCATACGCGCTTTTCTTGCCATCGATCCGCAACCATCTCCAACGGCAATCGGAGATGAAGAAATTGATGGCCTTCACGGAAGGTTTTGACACCGACGGATTCCTCGCGCTGATCGACGAGGCGATCAAGACACGTCGGAACCTTGGAGACTGGTGGGCCAAGCTTCTGTGGGAAAAGACTGCGCAGCAGGTGGAAGCGAACCGAAAGGAATTCAGCGAACAATTCGAGATTCCAGAGATGAAGACGGAGGAACGAATGCGTAGACCAGGGGTCGTGACAGCCATCGCCTGGTTTCTGATCATCTGGAATGCTTTCGTGATGATCGCGGGCCTCCCTCAAGACCTGTTCTACCGAGAGATGCCAATCGCTGTGGCCCTCCTGACCCGGCTGCTGTCGTTCCGAATGCTCTTCCTTATCGTGGGAATCAACCTCTTGGGGGGCAGGAACTGGGCAAGAATCACTTACATCATCGCGGCCCCCCTGAACCTCACAATCAACCTCGTCCTCGGGACGATGCGGCTCGGGGCCGTAAACATACTGGACCGCATTCCGGCCTTGGTGATCACCGTACTCTTCGTCGTCCTTCTTCTTCGCCCGAAAGCCACATCCTGGTTTCGGGGAACCCCATTGCCCTCTGCTCCATCGGCCCTCCAAACGAAACGACGACCAGCGTGGTTCATACCCGTGTCTGTCGCCGGAGTCCTCATCATGACGCTCACGGTCCTGTTCTGGCTGGCGAATCACTTCCTACGCGTCGCTGGACCGGGCGACGAACGGAGCCAAGGCATCATTGAGTACTACCTGTCCAAGTGAAAAGGAAAACGGGAGACTGGTCGAACAACAGCGTGGACCACTACGTTTCACAGCGCGCGGACGCGCCGTGAAACGAGGGTCACGCTGGACGGCAGAAGATAATGAGAAACACAATTCTATTGCTTGTCGCCTTAATCATTTGCTCCAGTTGCAATGAGAGACGCATCACGGATTTCACAAAGGACTCTCCATCAATCTGTCCTCTTCATGGAAAAGAAATGCACGATGAAATTGTCCCGGTGGAACTCGGTATCGCATTGGTGACGGATTATGATGCCGTTCGCGATAAATACTTTCCATATTGCGGGGACGCGCTCGATTCCGGGCGAGACTTTGCGGTTGCCACAAAAGAATCTGCAAGGGTTATCGTGTGCAACGAGTGCTACCGGATAAAAATCGAATGGCAAGAAGACATGTCTGCACTTTGCAGGGGAGAGACAAATATTCAGGAAGAAGTCCTTAAGAAATGGAATGCCGAACAAGTGGCTGGTGAGGTACGCGAGCCCCGCGGCGGGTCTCGCGACCCACAGCCCTGACGTTGGAACGGAGGTGACATCAATGAAGGCAGACATGCTATCGCTGCTACGGAGTGCGAATGCGGCACTACTCGAACGAGGCGAGGCCGATGTCATTGGAGACTATTTTTCGCCGGGCTACATCGCCCACATTACAGGTAAGGACATTTCAGGCGGGCACAAGATGATCCGGGAGATCGTCGCAATGTATCAGAAGTCGTTTGCCGAGATCACGACCACGTTGGAAAGGTCCTTCCGGGTTTCCTGGGGATTCTTTACTGTACATTCTGCCGAATGAATGAAGAGATCGGCGTATAGGAGTAGGTGTAAGAGTAAGTGAAAGGCACTGTCTGGCCGCTCATCACCGCCCGCCCTGAATCGCAGATCCCGCCGAAGCCTCATCGCAGATTGAAGAGGGAGAGCGCGCGCCGGATGCGCGAAGATATCCGTACTCGTACACGCACTCCTACACTCGAATCTCTGGAGGGGGCGGGATGTTGGTTCTGCTCTTGAGCGATTTCTCGGATGGGTTTCGATGGAAGGCTATCGCGTAAGCGTATCCGAGCAAGGGTGGCGGGTAAGAGTGGGCAGCGCACGAACTGTTTCGTGAACTGCCTCGTAAACTCCGACGGTATAACTCCATTGTTATCTTTGCCGTGAACTTCATCGAGCCGGGGGCACGGGAGCCCACTTCGTCCCCACACTTTGGCTCGAACACTTGATCGCCCCCCTTGCTCGGTACGCTTAGGCGACCCGCTTCACCGCCTTGCGGCGGAATTCGACACGCCCCTGATCTCTCTCGGAAGAAATGAATAGAATTACCCCACAGAAACCCGGAAGCGCCAGAATAATTCGCCTAGAGATGATTTGACCCAGCCCCGGCGACGTGTCATATTTCTAAAAGTGAGGTGAGACCATGGTAACTGTGCATCCAGAATATGTCGTTGATGAACAGCAGCACCGCAAAGCGGTTCTGCTGCCTGTTGCAGAGTGGGAACGCATCGTCGATGAACTTGAGACTCTTGACGATATTCGAGCGTTTGATGCCGCCAAGTCAGGCCCGCAAGACAAAATCCTTTTTGAACACGCGGTTCGGGAGATTCAAGAGGGATATGTTAAATGACATACGCAGTAGAGATTCTGCGCGCCGCTCAAAAAGAACTCGCCAAGATTGACCGACAAGCACAGTCCCGCATTATTGCTGCAATCCGTAATCTGGCCACTGACCCTCGCCCTACGGGCTGCAAGAAACTCTCAGGTCGCTCCGCCTGGCGCATTCGCATTGGTGCATACCGAGTGATCTACGAGATCCATGACAACCAGCTTGTAGTCTTGATTATCACCATTGGAAATCGGGGCGACGTGTACTGATAGGCGAACCATCGCCTGCTCCGTACGCTTCGCGCCGGAGAGGCGTAACGTTCCACACGGGGGTCGGTCTAGCCGCAGCGGCTCAGCCCTGCCAGTCGGTCTGATCCACGGTGGTGCGGAAGTCGGCGGTGACCAGCGTGGGCATTTCCTCGTCGCGGGTGGCTTCCAGATCTTTGGCGCTGGGTTTGCCGATGGACTCGATGCGTTTCATGGGGCATTTGGTGACGGCCAGTTTGGCGGCATCCATATTGGTTGGATCGTATTTATCGTAATCAATGCGCGGCAGGTTGCCGTCCATGACGAACAGCCCGTCGGCATTGCGGGCGCAGGCCTTGCAGCCGATGCAGCCGACTTCGCACACGGCTTTGACATCCTTGCCGCCGTCCTGGTTCGAGCATTTGATGACCAGCATGCGGCCGATCTTGAAGGGCACCATGGAGATGATATGGCGCGGGCAGGCGGTTTCGCAGGCGCCGCAGCCCACGCACTTGTCGTAGTCCACGGTGGCCAGGCCATCCACAACGTGAATCGCGTCGAAGGCGCAGGCGCGAAAACAATCGCCGAAGCCGAGACAGCCATAGGTGCAGCCCTGGACGCCGGCGATCAGGTTGGCGCTGGCGCAGGTGGGTTCGCCCTCGTACCGGCCCCGGCCCTTGCGCTGGGTATAGGTCGCGCCGCAATGGACGGCCGG
>JAIPIM010000249.1 GCA_021734725.1 Minisyncoccota bacterium
CAGACCATCCTGGTCTGTTTTGTTTTTAACTCACTGGTAATATGGCACTTCCATTTATTAATACAATATATGTAAGCTTTAATATGTGTGTGTTATTAAACAGGTCCGCTTAATTAGGGACTAGCAGGCTGTCGGACTTAGCACCTCGAATCTGATGGATTCGAGCCACTAAATCCGACAGCCTGATATCGCTGAAAAGCCGGAATCCGGCTTTTCAGCGGACGGTTAGCGACATTACCGTCACAAAAAAGAGGGCACACCGAAACCTTCCACCAGTTCAACGATGAAGCGCGCGATATGATTCTTCGGGAGCCAGTCCCGAAGATCGGGCGGCATAAGCAGTGACATTTCTTTTTTTGCGTTTATAGTGCTTGTTTTTGCGTGCGTATTGGATGGTCACCGTTAGCCGACGTATAGCAATCCGCTGCACACCGGGAAGCAAAGGATAAGAAAACGATGGATATCAGACCCTGTCGCCCCAAGTGGAAGGGCACAATGACCGACCGGGAACGCTTCAACAATCAGATGCATTACAAACCGGTCGATCGATGCTTCAACATGGAGTTCGGATACTGGAACGAGAATTTCGAGACGTGGGATATCTTTCGTGAAAACGGCATCAGGAACAACGCACAGGCCGATGTCTTCTTTAACTTCGACCGCATCGCGGGTGTCGGCGGTAAAACTTGGATGAGCCCCCCCTTCCCGAACGAAGTCATTGAAGAAACCGAGACCAGCACAATTTTACGAAACGGTGACGGCCTCCTGGCAGAAATCCCGAAGGACGCCCATGACACGATCCCGCATTATCTGGAATCGTCGATAAAAACCCCGGAGGATTGGAAACGAGTCAAAGATGAACGCTTCCGGCGCGACGACCCCGCGCGAAAAATCGATGTGCATAAGCTCATAGCGGCTCATCCGACGACACGGAATTACCCCCTCGGCGTGAGTTGCGGATCCATGATCGGAAAAATTCGGGACATGCTTACGTTTGAGGGGCTGGCATACGCTTGCTACGATTATCCGGATATGGTGGAAGACATGGTTGAAACCGCCTGTGTCCTGGTTGAGGACTTCCTGGACCAGGTTCTGGGTAAATTGGATTTTGATTACGCCAGCGGATGGGAAGATATCTGCTTTAAAAACGGACCGATCGTGTCATTGGACTTTTTCACCGAAGTAGTCGTCCCCCGCTACGTCCGGATAGGCAAGAAAATCCACGCGCACGGTATTGATCTGTGGTATACCGACTGCGATGGCGATGTCCGGCCTCTGCTGCCGGGTTTCCTGAAAGCCGGCATCAACTGCCTCTTTCCGTACGAGGTCAACAGCTGCATCCACCCCGTTAAACTGCTTGACGAATACGGGAAAGACCTCAGGATCATGGGCGGCGTGGATAAAATGGAACTGGGCAAAGGGCCGGAGGCTATTAAAGCGTATCTCGAGTCGCTTGTGCCAGCCGTCGAACGAGGGGGCTACATCCCCTTCTGCGACCATCGCTGTCCCCCCAATGTGAAGCCCGAAGATTATCTTTACTATCTCGATCTGAAAGAAAAAATGTTCGGCATGAAGTAACACCGAACCAACACCAGACCGCAGGAGGAGTAACGTTATGGCATCCAAACTCGCTGTCCAGATGTACACCATCCGAGACCACACCGGCACCGCCAAAGAATTGGCCGAATCATTCCGGAAAATCGCCGATATCGGGTATCCCGCCGTCCAACTCTCCGCCGTCGGCGCCATGAACGGAGACGCACCCGAAGTGTCCGCTTCAGACTGTAAGAAAATGCTGGACGATCACGGCCTGACGTGTGTCGCCACGCATCGTCCGTGGAACGCGCTCATGAACGAAACGGATTCCGAAATTGACTTTCATAAGACCATCGACTGTGATTTTGCCGCCATCGGCGGGATTCCCCCCGAGTACGGCCACACCGCGGAAGGCTATCGCAGATTCCTGGCGGACGCCAAACCTGTGATTGCAAAATTGAAAGCGGCCGGAATCAAATTCGGACATCACAACCACAGTCATGAATTTGTGCGTGTCGAACGGCATGGCATGACGTTGGAGGATATTCTCATTGAAGAGGGCGGGCCGGACCTCATGATGGAACTCGATCTCTACTGGGTTCAGAACGCAGGTGTCTATCCAGTCCGCATCATCGAACGCTGCCGCGGACGCGTCCCTTTTATCCACCTCAAAGACAAAGAAGTTGTAGTGGATGAAGGGCCCGTAATGGCCCCCATAGGCGAAGGAAACCTTGACTGGGACCACATCATTCCCGCATGCGAAGACGCCGGCGTAGAGTGGTACGGCATTGAGCAGGATACCTGTCGCAGGGATCCTTTCGACTGTCTCAAGGCAAGCTTCGATTTCCTCACGGGTAAAGGACTGTAACTGCAACGACGGTAAGCGTTGATCTTTCCCCGTGAAAGAAACGAATACAATGCCTGCTGTACCGATCGTTTACGAAGACAATCACTTGCTGGTTGTCTGTAAACCGGTCAATGTTCCCACTCAGGAGGATCGGACGCGCGATCCCGATGTCCTTTCACTCTTGAAGCAGTATTTGAAAGAACGGTACCGAAAACCGGGCAACGTTTTCCTCGGAATGGTTCATCGCCTGGACCGACCGGTGGGCGGGGTCATGGTGTTCGCGAAAACTTCAAAATGCGCGTCCCGGCTGTCGGAACAGATTCGGCAGCGCACAATCCGCAAGGAGTACTCGGCGGTCGTCCATGGTAAACCGACCCCACCCGAGGCCCGGCTCGATCATGACTTGCGCTACGATCCAAGGACAAACACGGCCAGCATCACGCCCGACGCGGAGACTGTGGGCACAAAGCACGCCGTCCTGCGGTACACGTGCGTCGCACAAGAAACACACTTGTCTCTGGTTCATGTTTACCTCGAAACAGGGCGACGGCACCAGATTCGTGTACAACTCGCGGCCATCGGCAATCCAATCTATGCCGATACAAAATACGGAGGCGGCGATCGAGGCAGGAGTGAGCCTATTGCGCTGTGGTCAACAGTGCTGACCCTGCGGCATCCCACAAAACACCGTGTCATGCGTTTCACGTGTTCGCCCCCCCCTGTTCATCCATGGAACCTGTTCCATTTTCCGGAACAACAAAACGTAGAGGAGCTTTGAATTCAGGCATGTCAACCCGAACGCGATACGCTCAAGTCGGACTCGGCGGACGCCACGAAATGTTTCGCACGGCCGTCGGCGGCAAACACAAAGACAGCGGGCAGATGGTGGGCTTTTGCGACGTGAACGAAGGACGTATAAAACTTGCCGTCAAGGATCATTTGGAACAAACCGGGGACACAGTACCCGGCTATCATGCTGATGAGTTTGATCGCATGATCAAAGACACCAAGCCGGACTGCGTTATTGTCACAACCAAAGACTGCTTCCATGACACGTACATTCGCCGGGCCATGGAACTGGGCTGCAACGCGATTACGGAAAAGCCGATGACCACCGACGAAACCAAATGTCGAGCCATCCTCGATACAATAAAACGCACGGGCAAAACTCTTAAGGTCACCTTCAATTACCGCTATTCTCCACCACGCACGCAAATCAAGGATCTCCTCATGTCAGGTGTCATCGGAGAGGTCCTTTCCGTCGATTTCCATTGGCTGCTGAACACCGCGCACGGAGCCGATTACTTTCGTCGCTGGCATCGGAACAAGCAAAATTCCGGAGGACTCATGGTTCACAAGGCCACGCACCACTTCGATCTGGTCAATTGGTGGCTGTCCACGGTTCCCGAGACTGTCTATGCCAACGGTCACTTGAAGTTCTACACGCCGGAGACCGCCGATCGTTACGGCCTCAGCAATCGGGCGGAGCGGTGCCATGAATGCCCGGAACAAGAGCGCTGTCCGTTCTGCCTGAAGCTCGCCGACAACCCACGCCAGAAAGAACTTTACCTCGACTGCGAGCAATACGACGGTTACCATCGGGACCAGTGCGTGTTCAGTGACAAAATCGATATCGAAGATTCCATGAACTTGGTCGTTCAATATCGTAACGGCGCGAAAATGAGCTATTCGCTGAACGCCTTCGCTCCTTGGGAGGGTCATATCGTTACATTCAACGGCACGAAAGGCCGCCTTGAACATAAATGCGAAGAAACGGTGTACACCAATGCCGACGGCTCAATTCCAGGAGCACTGAAACCCGAAGGCACCTGGACACACATATACCCACACTGGAAACCAGCACAGGAAATCGACGTTTGGCAAGGAGAAGGGGGGCACGGCGGCGCCGATCCCGTGATGTTGGACTACATTTTTGACCCGGCAGGACAATCGCGGGACACATACATGCGTGCCGCCGACGAACGCGCCGGTGCTTGGTCGATCATGACCGGCGTAGCCGCCAATCACGCCATGCGCGCAGGCACGGCGGTGACGATCAACAACCTGGTTGGACACATCGACATGCCGGACTACCCTGACATGCCGTCGCCAGTGGACCCGCTGCCTCTGCCCTGAAAGCACTTTCCTGTTCCTTCACTGCCACGACCTCTGAATGAGCATCTTGCGCGCAGGGTTTTTTTGGCCTTAAAGGTATATAAGGTGATAACTTTTTATGAGTAATGCCTTGATGCATGTTGAAAGGCATGTATTTTATGGCGTTCGCAACAGGATGAAACGTCTGAGCGAACGTTCTCGGGAAGAGGCCTGTTCAAACTCTGCATAACGTCGTGGAATACTTAAGCAGCCAACTCAGCTTGAGCAAAAATCCACGATTGCATTGATGAAATCATTTAAGACTCTTCATATGCAAAGCATCCCTTGAGCGCGTCACTGTGGCGGCTGCATGGGAGGGTGCAGAGTTCGGACCTCATTGAACGCCAATCCGTAGGGGATAGTGAAGAAAAGAGATCCCGCGCAAGAAGACGGACCCCGGGGATCGAGAAATCGAATTCACTAATTGGAGGAAACAATGAAGGAAGTTATGACGTTGTGTTTGGCAGTTGTCGCACTCGGTTTGACGGTGTCTACCGCCATGGGTGAAAATTTCGTTGTGGGGGAGTCGCTGTATCTTCAGAACGGCTGGCACGGTGGCGACTGGGACGGTGATGAGTGGAACAAGATAAAGGATGGCGAGATGGTCACGGATACCGTCTCCCACACCGGCAGCAACAGTTGGTACTTCCCCGGTGGACCGACGACTCAAGGGGCGGGTACGCCGTTTTCACCCCGCCTCAATAAGAGTGTTGGAGCGCCGAGCTACGCGGACACCGCCACCATGGACACGACCCTCTGGTTTAAAGCCGCGGATCCCACGGGAGACGGATCAGGCTTCAGTCTTTACCAAGGCTCGATCTACGGCGACGACCGGACCGGGTTCAACGTTTATGTTGACGCGACCGAGGGCGGTATTGACATCGGCACCTACCGATGGGCTGACAACACATTCGTTTGGGAAAACATTGCCAGTGGACTGGCTCTCGATGCATGGCATTCCATCGACATCGAGTCGCTGTTCAAGGACGACTTCTTGAATGACGAAATTACGTATACGATCGACAAGGGAACTTCCAGCGAGGTCGTCTCTTCTGTCGGCAACACCTGGACCCACCCCTGGTTTGACGAAAACAGAAATGATTACTTTCCCGGCGACGGACTGAAGTTCGCCTGGAGTAGCGCCGCACCTGACGCGGCCCTGGGCTTTTATTTCGACGACATCAGCTACAGCATCGGCAGCGGTGAGAGCTACTCAACCAGCTTTGAATCAGAAACCGACGGTGTCCCAGAACCAGCCACACTGACACTGCTCGGCTTGAGCTCCGCAGCCCTTCTTCGCCGCAGGCGGGGAACGCCGGCCAGAACTTCCTGACTCGTATTCCATTAGCGCCGTCCGCTGTCGTCATCCGCACGGCATCCGAACTCACGGTGCAAGCGGTCGAGAATCATGACGCGCAACAGCTTGTCGACCGGAATTCCAAGCTCGTCAGCGGACGTCTGGATGTTGGAAACACTACCCTCGGCCATCAGATCACTGATCGCGGCCGAAACCCGTTGCAATGTTTCTTCTGAAAGTCCTGCCGCCACATGCCCGCCAGCCAACAGGCGGTTGCCGTAGG
>JAIPIM010000250.1 GCA_021734725.1 Minisyncoccota bacterium
CCGGATCTGAGTGCATTCCCGAACGACTTTCCGCTTTCCTGTTCTTCGCGTATTCGTTCGAAGATCAGCACATTCGCGTCCACCGCCATTCCTATGACGAGCACAATACCGGCGATGCCGGGCAGTGTAATCGTGGCACCGGTCAGGGCAAGCGTCCCGAAGACCAGAAGGATATTGGCGCACAATGCAACGACGGCAATCACGCCGGCCACCCGGTAGTAGAGGATCATGAAGATCAAGACGGCACACAGCCCGATCACTGCCGCCAGTGTACCGCTGCGGATTGAGTCTTTCCCGAGTGTGGGGTCTGTACCGAATTCACTGTCGATCTTGATTTCCACCGGCAGGTTTCCGGAATCAATAACACTGGCCAGCCGAGTGGCCTCTTCCGGACCAAAATTACCCGTGATTTGTGCTTGCCCCCCAGTGATCGCCTGTTGGATAACGGGAGCGCTGTACACCTTGCCGTCGAGAACAATGGCCAAACGCCGACCAACGTTGTCGCTGGTGAGCTTGGCGAACTCACTTGCTCCCTCGTCGTTGAATGAAAGACTTACATAGTAGTTGTTAAATTCGTTGAAGGAGGCCACGGCGCGATTAATATGGCTTCCCTTCACACGTGCTGGGCGGGAGGTCAGGAAAAGTTTTTCTTCGCTGATCGAGCCGTCCGGTTGCTCGGTACGCATTACTTTTATTTGGTAACCAGGTTCAATGTCAAAAGTATGGGGGTTGGTTTCATACTCCTGCACTTTCTTGGCATTGTTTTCATGCACAAGATGAAAAGTCAGTCGCGCCGTCTGTTTGATGGTACGTCGGACGTCCGCTTTTTCATCTTCACTGACACTGGGCATACGCAAGGAGATGGAGGCGTCACCCACCGGTTTGATTTCCGGTTCCACGACCCCCATCTTATCGACGCGATTCCGGAGGATCTCGATAATCTGGTTCTGGACACTGGCGGGGCTGCGGCCGTCCGGCAGTTTCTCTTCATCAAACCCGATAACGAATTCTGTTCCACCTTTGAGATCCAGCCCCAGGCGAAGCGTACCCCGGGCTTCGTTTCTCACTCGACTGAGAACCAATGAATTGGAGGCGCGCGGGATGGTGGGGACCGGAATATAATCGCGCAGCGCGATGGGCGCCCGTGCAGGCCGCTCTTGAGCAGCAAGCTTCACGGCGCGGTAGGGAGCCCTTACGTCCTCATCTTCCGCCAGCAGGCGTTGCGCCTCTTTCAGGAGGTCATCGAAGGTGTTCAGCAGTCGTTCATTCGTGCGCACGGTTTGTTGAGCGTTCGTGTAGTCTGCCTGCACCTCCCGATAGGCGTCCGATGTGTTGTCCTCGATCTGCTCGAGGCGCTTCTCCAGTTCAGCCACTGTCTTCTCAGCTTCCTTCAGTTCCTTCCGATAGTCACTGAGGCGGTCTTCCGCCATGGTCTTGAAGGTGGTCATGAAATCTTGGTCGCGTATGGGAAAAAGAGCATAGGTCCATCCCAACAACACCAGTACGATTATGGCAAAGCGCCAGTAGAGAGAAGGTCTCATGGGTCACGACTTTCCTTGCTGTGTTTCTCCAGTTTGCGTCCCACGTGCAATCGCACCGCGTTGGATATCGATTTCCACGTTGTCCGCAATCTTCAGAGTCAATGTCTGTTCCGTAACCCCAGTGACGGTTCCGTGGATACCGCCGCTGGTGACGACTTTATCACCGGCTTTAATACGTTGAATCAGTTCTCGATGCTCTTTGGCCTTCTTTTGTTCAGGCCGAATCCACAGAAGGTAGAGTACCACGAACAATAATATGAAGGGAAAGAACTGAGCGACCATGCGCTGCCAGCCGGCCGGGCTCTGCTCGGCGGCTGCCAGTACAAGCATCTGTAAAGAGGGCAAACTGTCCATGGGATGTCTCCTGACTTTGGAACAAAATACGAGCGAACAATGTACATGTGCTCAATGAACTTTCAAAACTGCACTTGAAAAAAGGTTGACGACTGGTCTTTGCAAATTTGAAAAAAGTCTTTATACGTTTAGCTTAATGACATGTGGATAAGGCACGATCATGAACGACGTTTATCGACCCCCAAAGAGGGACTTAAAACGACGCGTCCTTAGTCTCTTTGTTACGAAAAGGTGAGAAAATTTCGCATGTCAGAGAAAGCACGCATCCTTGTAGTCGATGACGAAGTCAGTATCGTTGAAGTTCTAAAGGCGTTGCTCAACCGTGAGGGGTATAGCGTCAGCACAGCGTCTGACGGAGAAGAGGCCCTGGAACAGCTGCGCGAGGACAAATACGACCTGATGGTTTCGGATATCCGCATGCAGCCAATGGACGGTATTACGCTGTTACGGGAAGCCCGGAAGCTGCAGAATCATCTGGGCGTTATCATGATCACCGCCTACGCGACTGTCGAAACCGCGGTAGATGCAATGAAAAGTGGAGCGTTCGACTATGTATGCAAGCCTTTCAAGATCGATGAACTCCTTCTTACCGTCCAACGGGCTTTGTCGTATGAGCACGTCCTTCAAGAAAACGAGACCTTGAAAGAGAACCTTCGAACCCGGTACCATTTCGAGAATTTGGTGGGCGACCATCAGAGCATGCGCCGGGTGTACGCCATGATTGAAAAAGTGGCCCGTACGGACAGTACCATTCTGATACTTGGCGAGAGCGGTACCGGTAAAGAACTCGTGGCACGGGCACTCCACAACTACAGCCTGCGCAGTGAAAGGCCCTTTGTCGGTATCAACTGTGCCGCGTTGCCTGAAACTCTACTGGAATCGGAACTGTTCGGCTATGTGAAAGGTGCGTTTACCGGCGCCAACAAATTTAAAAAAGGATTGTTCGAGAGTGCGGACGGGGGGACGCTTTTACTGGACGAAGTGGGCTCCATACCGGTAGACATGCAGCTGAAACTGCTGCGTGTTCTGGAGGAACGCGAGATTCGGCCGGTCGGCGGAACCAAAAATCTTCCTGTGGACGTCCGTATTGTCGCCGCTACGAATGAAAACCTTGATGACAAACTATCGGCCAATGAATTCAGGGAGGACTTGTATTACCGTCTCAGCGTCATTCCCATCGAACTGCCGCCGCTGAGAGAACGTATCTTCGACGTGCCGCTGTTGGTCAATCATTTTCTCAAGCAACTGAAGGAGCGAGAAGGCCGAATTATTTCCTTGGATAACGTCGCAATACGTGCATTGCAGTGCTATAACTGGCCGGGCAATGTGCGAGAGCTTGAGAATGTCATCAACCGGGCCGGTGCGTTATGTGAGAATAACCGAGTTACGTTGAACGATTTGCCGACAAAAATCATTGACCGCGCCAAGGAGGAAGACATCCATCAGGAAGCCGAGAAAGAAGATGTGACAAAGTTTCGCGGCTCCTCGCTCAAGGGCTTCCTGCGCTCCAAGGAGCGCGAATACATTCAGGATGTCCTTGACCAGAACAATGGCGATAAGGAAGCTGCCGCCAAGGCGTTGGGTATCAGCCTGGCGACGTTCTATCGTAAGATGGGGGACGGATAACGGTCATGGGCAATCATCCGGGGGCCCGTTTGCAGCCAGGCATCAGGCATGTTCGTCAATAGACTCCTGCCTCGAGGCTTTACTCGCTACCATGAATCATTCCAACTCCACCACACGAACGCCGCTCGCCGCAATTCTGCTGCCTGCTGCCTGCTGTCTCATTCTCGTCGGTTGCGGAACGTTTCCCTGGAACCGTGACAAAAAAGGAATCGACGATCTCGCTTACATAGTCACGCTTCACGAGCTGGCCGACAAATCCGTCGACGAGGGTAACTTGGTAATGCCACTGTACGGTTCACAGGATGGCAAACCGATCTGGGTACGCCGTATACCACTGCTGACGTCTGCAACAGTGGCAGCAGAGGCGTCTGCTCAAGCAGAAAACAAAACCGCGGCACTGAACCTGCAGCTGAATCCCCATGGGCAGTACCTGTGGATGCAATTACAGGCGCAGTATGCGGGGCGCCCAGTCGCCGTGGCCGTAGACGGCCAATATCGTTTCTTCTGGTACATCCCCAGGCCGACCCAGGGGAAACGCGCTGCCGCAATCACCATTGACGGCCCCTGGCGGCTGGAGGAAGTGCAGCGTATCGCGGAATACGCCACCGACAATTACCTTATCTTGCAGGAGCCGAAGTGACGCAAGCCATGCCTGATACTGCTGTGACTGCTAAATGGAGTGATCTCGAGGCCATAGAAGAGCTTTTTATGAACGCGGCGGATGGAGACCCCGGCGCTTTGGCTGCTTTGGCAGAGGCTGTCCGTGCGTATCCGGACGGATGTTTTACCGAATGGCCATCCGAAGCGCGGGAGGTCTGGCACGCGGGTGCGGATCTGACATGGGAATCCGTGGCGGCAGCGGGGCTTTCCGAACAAACTGTTTCCCTGGTTTATCAGTTTGCACGGATGGGCTATGACTCACGATCTTTCCGCGATGTTCTGGCCAATGCAGTGCGTTTTCGCTTCTCAGACTACAGCGATCCCGCCGGGCTGTTGACCGCCTTCGAGGTTCACAATCCCGACGCCAGCTGTCAACGGGTTGCCCGGCGATGGGACGTATTTGTTGCACTTGTACCGGGGGCACGTTGTTGGCACTCGGCCCAAGGCCGGGGAATCGTAGACTGTGTGGATGCGCTGAACAACGACGTGCGTATCATGTTCCGGCGCACGCTGGACATCCCGCTGCGACAGGCGCTGGACACGCTACACGTCGTCCGTAACGATTCTCCGCTGCAACGCATACTGGACCAAGGAGACGGGATCGAGGGCCAAAGCACTGCAACAGACGATAGCATCAAACAACTGGTTCGATCGATCACGCCCCCCACCAACGATTCGGGTATCCTCAAGGCATTTCTCGTTCCCGATGTCATTTCCGAAGATATGTTCAAAACGTTAGCCGCGCCGGAGCAAGATGCCATGGTACAGACAGCGGAAGACGGCGACGATGCGTCTCGCCAGCGCGCGGTTGCGCACGCCAGGTCTGTTGTGGAGCTCCGTGAACTTTTTCGCGGGGTGGACCATCTCGAGTTCACGGCGGAAGACATTGACAACATTCGTTCTTTGCTTACGAAAAACGCGGCACGCCGCGACCAGGCCGAGCGCTTGTGCGAAACACTGGCAGTTCTGTGGCAACTTGCGGGCGGCTCCGACTGGCTGGTACAAACACTGAAAAACGTCGGCGATACCGCGCCATGCTGGAGTGCTGAAGATCTTTTCGTGCGCTTAACGGACGGAATGCGGAACAAAATCCTGACGGATCATTGGCTGGCCGCTTCAGCGCCGGCCTTCGGCTTGGACCGTTTTGTCGCGCTGGCCGCCGGCTTGCCATACCGGCTCTGGGGGACCGTTGAAAAAGTAGTGCGCCAGAACGGGGGAAGCGAGCGTGATCTTGCGCAAAAGGTGACGGCTCGAGTATCTGCCGGAGACGGGAGTTGCGGTATGCTGCTGTGGCTGTGGCGCCGGGATACGGATGAAACAGATACTCTGCGCGACCTTCCCGCACTGCTGCGGGCATTAGGCAGGCCAACGAAAGGATCCTTCATTAAGGCATCCAAAGACCTGCGGAAAATCCTGATTCGGGACGAAGCATTTCACCGTTTTCTGCTTGCCGGGTGTGACACAGACGCCGCCGAGTCGGTCGTTCGGACAATCAATCACTCCGCGGTACTTGACAGTGCTGAAAAGCAAGCATTTCTGGTGCGACTGGTTCGGGCGCTTCCCGAATTGCGGCCGATTATTGAGAAACTGACGAAGCACGCGAGAGGCGCGTCCGGACGCCGTTCTCAACCCCAAGTCACCTCACGCCGCAGTTATATGCAACGGCAAAGGGAACTTCAGAAAATCATCCAGGTTAAGATTCCCGAGAACAGCCGTGCCATCGCTCACGCGCGCAGTTACGGTGACCTCCGGGAAAACGCCGAGTACAAAGCAGCCAAGGAAGAGCAGGCGCTTCTTGCAATCAAGAGAGCCGAACTGGAGAATGCCCTGGAGACTGTCCGGACTACCGACTTTTCGGAGGTCACTCAACCACTGCAGGTTGTACCGGGAAGCACGGTGGAGCTGGAGCTGAGCAACGGTGACGAAGAC
>JAIPIM010000251.1 GCA_021734725.1 Minisyncoccota bacterium
GGATCCGTAGCACGGAAGACTATCCCATTCACGTGCCCGCTGGTCCCGAGTGTGCCACACCTCAGATCCGGTTCTTGCACATCGCCCCGTGCTTTTGCGTTGGGCTTCCTCTCCACCTCGCCTCACGGTAACGCCCTTGCCTTTCGCTAGCACTTCCCCCCGACCGGGGTGTGCACGGGACCTCCCGTCGTTGCCAGAGGCAACGCATACGGGGCACCCGCTAGTAGTGCGCCATGCCGGGCGCACACGACATGCTCTGCGGCGGAGCCTGCGACGTCCGCAGCAGCAACTCGTTAGCATTCTCTATTCTTGATTCCTCGTCAGCCGCTTAACAGTGATCCTCACGAAAAACACCCACACAGCTTCGCAAGGCACAAGTATGACCAACATCGATACTGGATCGGGTGGTGTGAATGCGGCGGCCGCCGCACAGATCGGTGCTGTTCCCAGCGAGACGATCCCCCACCACAGGTGTCGTTGTCGCTTGCCGGTTTCGTTGGAGAGAGCTTCGATCAACAGCTCACCCACAGGCATGAAGGCGGCGACAAGAAAAGCCGCAATTGCTTCCACGATCCCTACCGACATCGTAATGATCCTCCAGTGCTAACGTGGGCATCAGTGGCCCGAAGTATGAGGGTCCGCCTGCATGCCGTTGTTAACCCATTCTGTTCCATTGATCGATATATTCCATAGCTTGGCCAATTGCCATTCGGCGTCGTTCTCTGGAAACTGACCGTTAATCTGGAAGGTAAAGGAAACCACTCTCCGACCGCCAACCTTGTAACTGATGCCAGAATGACTTTGGTGAAATGGCCTGCCGAGGATTCCGATAACCTCGGCCCGAGTCATGTCAGGTCGGATTCCGTTGTCGAATGCTGTTCCGGCCAGGTTCTCCGCCGTCATGTTTATACTCACCAAGCGATTATCGCTAAATCCCAGGCTGCAACCCCGGCCATAGCGCAGATACCAGTAATTCCCATTCCCCGTATAGCCGATGCTCTTTGGCTTACCCCACGCCGCTACGGCTTCAGTCATTGATATGCCAAATTTGACGCCACAGATCTCGCCCATCGCAGCGAACTGCCCATACTTCAGAGTCTGTTGCGTCGGCTTTGGCCCATTGTTGCTGAGATCGTGCAGATTCAACAACTTTGCGAAATACCCTTCCTGGGCATTCGCGGTCAGTGCTAGGCACAGAGCCACCGCCAGTATCATTGTGCGCATATCTTCTCCTCTGGTTAACCGTCACGTTCATCGGCAAACTGAATCGCGCCGTAAAACGGCGCGATTCAGTTTGTACGATGCAACGTCTTGTTGGGGCTCTTGTTGTTGTCACGATGGGCGGAAAGCTGAAGGAAGATCAGCCCGAAGATTGTGAGTGTGTTGCCCGCTAGGGGCAACAGATACTTGTATGGCTCGTTGGTGAATGAGAGGAACGGGATGTATGACAGCGGGGCTCGGCCAGGGAAATGGAGCCCTGCGAAAGTGATAACAGCAGAAAGGTATATGATCCAGAACCCTTTTGGGTTCTGCATTGCAAGAAGAAGTGAGCCCATGGCGAGCAAGAGGATGCCGGCCACACCTACGAGAATCTCAAGTAGATTTCGAGAATAGAGCCCAATCGATTCAGTGTTGTCTATTTCCCACCACACGTCTCGTGATGAAACGAGCGCGGCGAGCGCGAGGACGAAAGCCGCAAATCGTATATACTTCGTGTGTTGTATCTTCATATGTCTTGCCCCAACATAGAATGAATCCAATGAGGTATTTGCTGGAAACCACGGCGCATAGACGTCATTCCCCTTTTTCCGGGAGCAATCGTGTGCTGCCGCGTCTTGTTCCCCGTTACCCACACGTTGCGAGTACGATAGGTGCAGGCAGGGCACTTGTCAATAAATGGGGGAAGAGATTTGCCATGCCGTAAAATGCCTGGCAGAACGTGCTCCGCCCCGTCAATCCCCTCATTCCCGCTGAACTCTTACGCTCCCCACACAACTGAGAGAGGTACCCTTTATAACCACACTCAAAACAGGAGCCAACGACCGCACTCACTTGACTTGACCAGGCACAGAGTTTCGTTTCTATTGCGTTACGCTTTGTACTTCACATGTGATCAAGTTGGCGGTAGCATCCGCGCTTTCGCTTTCGAGAAGCCTTATCTGTGTGAATTCCAGAAGCTCATCAGCCATACCGCTGATCAACGGCGTATGCATCCTCCTTAGAAATTCCGATTTCTCCTGGAAAGCCGCACTCCAAGACCACGAAGGGCCTTCATATGCATCCACCATAAGGAAAAGACAACTCCCCACTCTCTCGGAAAGGTGTCGGTAGAGGAATAATTTGATGAGATCCTGCTCTACTTCATATGGCGCGGGCCCAGTGTAATCAATAGAATTAAGGTATTTCCGGAACGACGGTCCCATTTCCTTATGATAGCGATTGTAGTCCTTTCGGCTGGCTTTCAGTTCACACAGATGCAGGGAACCGCAGTGTCGGACTATCAAATCCGGGCGAGCATTAGTCGGGAATTGTGTTTGAGGAATATTCAGAATCGTTGCAATCTTTTTCCTTGTGATAATGTTTTCTCGCCCGAAATATTCAACAAGCACGGATTCAGCTATGTTTTCAAATTGATATTCCCGGACATCGTGCCATCGAATGCTACGTTTTGGTTCCGTAAGTCGCCGGAGAGTGGATCCCCTCTGCAATTGATCAACCATAGCTTTTAATGGCCATGGCCTCGGCCATTCATTTACGTGGATCATGATCGTTTATCTCAGCAAATCTAATGTCAGATGCAGACAACACACCTTTACATAAAACAGATTTTACAAGGGAATGATTGCCGGCCGAGGCGGGCCTCAACTTATCGCACCAAGTATTCTCCACGTTCAACTCGTTCAAAAATAGCGTTTCCCGTATGAGAGCAGAAGCAGGCGCCCTTGCACGTATGATACCTGCAATGATCAGATGGTTGTATCCAATCAACTTCCCTCTCCAAAGACGGAAATTGCCTGATCAGAATCTTTGCTATCTGCCGGTTTGTCAGGACTTTCCCTTTATGATCCGCCATGGCTTTGCTGAGGGTGCTGTGGTATTTACTTGTCGCTTTGGAATAGCTCATGTGGCAAGTGATAGAACTCCGGAACTTCTGTGGATATCGCCCAGGCTGTCATGCCGTCCCGCCAGACGTAGCACGGCTGTCCTTCGGCGAGTTCGTTGATACGTGCTGCAGTAAAAGGTCCCCGTTTTTTGTTGTTAACGTCCAGGGCATACCACTCGTCGCGCACCTGCTGGCGAGATACATCCCTGATAGGTCTGCACGACATCGATGCATCCTGAATTTCTGCCAAGCACTTCCTTATCGGCGTTCGATGAGAGAAATTACAGATGGAATCAAATGTATTGAGACCGGCTGCGGACAGCCGGGGTGCCAATACGGACGAGAAGAGCTGTACCACTGTCTGTACATCTGCCAAAGCCTGATGACTTCTGCCACTGTGTATCTTGAAACGGGACTTAAGGGTCTCAAGGTTGTGTTTCTTCGTCTCATGCACGACTCGCCGAGAAAGTAGCATTGTGCAGAAGCCCACTCGCCCCGCAGGTTGCAGCCCCAATCGGTTCCATTCCGGGCAGAGAGCCCGGTTCCAGTCGTAGCTCATATTGTGGCTGGCGATAGGGGCACCGCGAACATAATCAGCAAACTTGGCATGTGCCTTCTCAGGGTTTAGCCCATGTTTTTTTAGAAACTTCTTGTCGTATCCGTGAATCGCGGTTGCTTCGGGCGGAATCGCGATACCGTGATTCAGAAAAACCCGGAATGGTTTCCCCTGCGGCTCCCATCCTACCATTACCTGCGCTGCAATTTCAACAACATGGATGGGTGGATAGAGACCATCCGTTTCTGTATCAACGATAACCCAACGTATTCCGTTACGCATGGCAGCGCTCCCGCGAAACTAAGCATTTGCTGGAATCTTCTTTTGCATCTCTGCTAGTATCGATTTTCCAGACAGCACATGAATCCCAACATCCCACAACAAGGCAACATATCTCGATATCTTTGATCTGCGTCTGAATGGCACCACGCCTCAAGAACGACTTTATGTCTTCCGTATTCACAACATTATCACAGCATCGAGGCCTATACGTAACCCTACCATTATCCAGGTTTGCCGTCAAGTTTTAGGGATGTTTCAACAACACAGAAGGATACAGTTTTGCAGGTTTCTTGGGATTGTCCCCCAGAGAGAACCCGGTTAAATCGGCAGCGACTGTGCGAAACGTCACCGCGATGTGACACAACTGCTGCTCAAGGACAGTGCCGTTCTCGGTCCGTACATCAACCACGAAGGAGATTAACCATTATGACTGCACAGACGAACACATTTCTCGATGCTCTGACCGTCAAAGGTGTGCTGCTCAGCGTCAGCATCCGTTACTGGCGGGCCCGTAAGAAGCTGCGTCCGGAAGACCTCGGGCTGGACCCCGACACCGTTGATGACCGGCTGTTCTCACTGGGGCACAAGAAACTGCTGCCCAAAGAAGCACTGGCCAGACTCGCGCTGATCGAGAGTCGTGCGCATGCCCTGGTCGAGGCCAATACATTCCCGTTTCTCGGCGGGATTGCACACTATCTGCCGAATGCCAAACTGCAGGACCTGACAACAAAACTGGAGGCCCTGCGCAGTGAGTTCGACGGCTGCCGGGATGAGTTTATCTCACGCTACGGTCGCTTACGGCAGCAGGCACTGGACGAATGGCGTCGTGCGGCCGAAACACTGACCGATGACCCAGAGCGTATGCTGGGCGTGATTGCAGATGCCTTCCCGGATGTTGACCGGATCGAAGGCAAGTTCAGCTTCGACATCCGCACCTTCCAGATTGCCGTGCCCGAAGCCGTTCCGCAGGCGCAGCTGGTTGAACTGGGCACTCAGCAGGAAGTAATCGAGGCGCGCAGGCAGGCAGTTGCATCCGCAAGACATGAGATCGAAGCATCCTGCCGTGACTTCATCGGGGATTGTGTGGCGACGTTGCGAGAAGAGACCGCGAAACTGTGCGATGAAATGCTCGCCACGATCAACTCCACCGGCTACGTCCATCAGAAGACGCTCAATCGTCTCGTGAAGTTCATCGATCAGTTCAAAGAACTCAATTTCGTGAACGACACCGAGATGGAACGGCAGCTGGAAAAAATGCGCGGTGAGTTCCTCAGCCGGACGGCCCAGGAGTACCGTGACAGCGACACCGCCCGTGGACACCTGGTGAAAGGACTGCGCGGACTGCGCAGGCGTGCCGCTGAGATGGCACACGAGGACGCCGGTGAGATTGTCGAGAACTTCGGCAGGCTCGGCCAGCGCCGATTTCAGCTTGCCGCGTAGAAACACTTAACCCTGCATTATTCACCTCGAAGACTCGAAGGCTCGAAGGGCTTAGCGATTGTTGTGCCTTGAGTCTTTGAGCCTTTGAGGTCAATGAACAGATCGGGCCAACCCGCTGATGGAGGCGTTCAATGAACACACGGATCTGCTATCTCTACCGGGATGCATCCAACTACAAGCAGTGCGGCATTGTTGTGGTCCACGGGGAAATCACCTCTGAAGATCTGCGGCCCCACCTGCATTTCGGCGATCTCTTTATCCCGCACGATGTCGGTCTGCCGGAATTACAGAAGAACTTCGCTGCCCAGGGATTCGCCTTTCCCGATGATGACGATCATGTCTGGCATGAATTGGAGATGTGCGAGCCGACAGAAGACAATCCCACGCTTGACATAAGCGCGGCTGAACTGCTGGAAAGGTTCCGTACCGCTGATGCCGCAAGATGGGATGTGCAGGGCGCGGAAATTCGCCTCGGGCTCAATCGAAAGTAATCATAATACGAAGGAGATAACCGCACATGTCACATTTCACCACCATCAACATTCAGATACGCGACATCGACGCTGTGAAGGCAGCCTGCTCCGAACTCGGTCTGTCCGTCGAGGAAAACACTCAGGCCAGAGGGTACGGCAGCAAGCGGCAGCACGGCGATTATGTAATCCGGCTCAACGGTCCCTATGACGTGGCACTGGAGCGTCAGGCCGACGGCAGTTACG
>JAIPIM010000252.1 GCA_021734725.1 Minisyncoccota bacterium
CGAGGCGCCTTATCTGTACAAGATGAACGTCGAGCTTCTTCTGAACGGAAAGACGGTTGACCACTACGGCCCCGTCACATTCGGTTTTCGCGAGATATGGACCGAAGGGAATACTCTGATGTTTAACGGTCACCCGCAACGATTTCGCCTGGAGTGGACTGCGTGCGGAAACACGTCCGAAGGCGGGCTTTCCATGCAGCGCATGATCGGCCGCAATACGTTTTACTTTCAGGCCAATCCCGCAAAGTGGTGGGCGGTATGGAGCGAGACGCCGTATTACAAGGACGACCTGCTGGACCGGATGGACCGCGACGGACTTGCCATTTTGATGGACGCCCCCAGCGTGAACGGGGTCTGCGGCAAACTGGTGAATGAACCGGCCACACAAAGGGATTATCGAAGAGAAATGGATCTGTGGTTCCGGCGGTATCGCAACCACCCGAGTATCGTCGCCTGGACCATCGGCATGAATTCGTTCAATCCGCGCAATGCACTTCACGCCCAGACAATGGGGATCCGGTCGGAACATACCCATATCAAGGCTCGTACGATCGAAAAGGGCTATGAGATTGCCAAAAGCCTTGACCCTACCCGATTGGTGTACTCGCATGCCGACGGCAACCTCGGCGATATCGCCACCGGCAATCTGTACCTGAATTTCGCCCAGTTACAGGAACGCATGGAATGGCCGTCCCGGTGGGCGAAACAAGGGGATATGCCGTATGTGGCTGCCGAATGGGGCTCGCCATATACAGAGAATTTCTACAAAGGCAAACAGCTCCTTTTCACCGAATATGCGGCGGCGTATTTTGGGCCGGCGGCTTATGAAAAAGAAACGGATGAGGCTCTGAACAAAAAGGTCTTGCAGAATTATCCGGTTTACTGGGATTTTCAGAAGTTGTTTGTGACCCGTACGGAGCGCGCGTGGCGTACCTGGGGGGTGCAGGGATGGCATAACTGGAACTATCATATCGGTATGGGAGATCCCCCGGGCTGGAAAGGAAAAAGCGTTTGGAATCAGTATGCGTCGTTGAATCAAAAACTGGAAGACAAACCTGACTGGGCCAACCCAAACTGGGATATTCACGCCGCAGTCACCCAGCCGCTGCTGGTGTATATTGCCGGCGGTGAAACGCATACCGATCTGACGCACGGTTATTACGCCGGTGAGAAGATCAAAAAGAACGTGGCCGTAGTCTGGGACGGACCCGGCACCAATGAAATGAATTGCACCTTAAGCCTGAGAGACGGCGACAAAGTGCTGTGGAGTGAGAAGAAAAATACAACGCTCGGTGCAGGAGAGATCAAGCAGGTTCCGTTTGTGATTCCCGCCCCTGGGGTGAGTAAACGATCCGAATTTACGATTGTGCTGAAAGGAAGCGATAAAAAAGGCGTAACCATTTCGGACCGTTTTGAGGTTCAGGTTTTCCCGCGGGCGGATGCACTCGAAATGCCGCAGGGCATCGTGCTCTGGGACACCAAAGGAAGAACCCGGGCGGACCTTGACAAAGCGGGAATCTTCGTGCCGGAATGGAAGCCGGACCGGAGTCTTGCCGGAGTGAAGCTGCTTCTGGTGGGGCGTGAAACGATGAAGAAGGGAATCAAGCTTCCGTATACGCCGGCAGACCTGGCAAGAGGGTTGAAGGTTGTAGTCCTGGAGCAGTTGCCCGAGATGTGGGAGGGGCTGGGATTCTCCTGTATCGAAACCATGCCCCGGTACACTTTCGCCACGGGCAAAGAGCTGATGAACGGGCTTGCACCCGAAGACCTGATCAACTGGAGGGGGAGCCCGGATCTTCTGCCGGAAAAGAAAAATTACCGCTCGCACGACGCCATGCACGTCAGGAAGTGGACCAATCGGCACGGCGTGGCCTCCACCATCATGAAAATTCCCGACGCGGCAGGTTTTGTACCGCTGGTGGTGGCGGACTTCGACCTCTCCTATTCGCCGCTTCTGGAGTGGCGGCACGGCACGGGGCGTGTGATTTTCAGTTCTATGGATTTCAGCGGAAGAATCGGCGTCGACCCGGCGGCGACAAGGCTCTTTGCCAACCTTATGAAATACGCCGTTACGCCGGTTGCCCGAACCCGCAAGGTATACCATACAGGCGGGGATAAAATTGCGGAACTGCTGGAGGTGCTTGGGGTGTCGAGCGCGAAATATACCGGCAAAGTTGACCCAAGGGCTTCGTTGGTTGTCTGCGGCCCTGAAAGCAAAACGGACCTGTCGAAATTCGCTGCCGGCGGCGGGCGTGTGGTGACAATCGGAGTCTCGAAGCAGGAATTGGAAATGCAGGGATTCTCCGGTGAAGCAGAAGAAGTACACCGGGTGGGGACGGACGGGATGGATGCCATAAAGGGGCTTGCCCCGAACCTGTTGCGCTGGCGTGATAAACTGAATCTTGCGCTCTTTTCCAAAGACTGGCAGCCTGAGGAGAGTAATGTGATCTGCGGGGGACTCATGCTGCGGCGAAAGCTTGGGAAAGGGGAAATATATTTCCTGCAGGCTGCTCCGTGGATGCTGGAGGAACGCTGCAAACAGGGAAACAAGGAACGCGAGGCCGTACTGCTGAGTATTGCGCGTCTGTATCAGCTTGCGGGTCTGGTGATGACGCAGGCAGGCGCGGAAGCGGGACCCGAACAGGCCGGGCGGATCTGCAGCATCAAGGCGGGGATGAGTTATGAAACGCTGGGGCACTGGCATGTCCTGGGGCCGTTCTTCGGCGATCCCAACGATGCGGGCAAGGCGCTGGCGGAGGTCTTCCCCGGGGAAAAAAACGCGGTTGCCGGAGATACCAATCCAAACCTCACGTATACCCGTGCCGACGGACAGACCTTAAATTTCCGCAAGACGGTGACCGCCAGGCCCGACGGGTTTGTGGATCTGGCAAAAGCAGTCGGTGTGACCGAAAATGCCCCCATCATTTACGTGACGAAAAGGGTGAACAGCGACAAGGCCAGAACCGCACGCCTCCGGCTGGGTGTCGATTACTGGATGAAGGTCTGGGTCAACAGCGAGGTTGTATACCTGCTGGACCACAGCCAGAAGTGTGCTCCTCGTCCCAATCGTCATCTGGTTGACGTCAAGCTGAAGAAAGGCGAAAACATCTTTACAATCAAGGTGCGTTCCGGTTCGAAAGGTTCCGGGTTCTGGGCCAACCTCTCGACCGGAGAAGGTGCTGCCGACGACGAAGAGCAGGAGCAGGTTTACAGCCTTTACAGAAATGAACTGAAATTGAGAGATCCGTATGAGTATTCTTACTGGTAAACCGATCGTTCTGGTGGTCCTGGGACTGCTCCTGTCGCTCTGTCCTGCAGGGAGTGCGGCCGAAGCGGCGGATAAGAAAGAGGAAAAAGCCAAAACGCTGGTCTGGGAAGATGATTTTGAGGAGCGTCTTCCCGGGCAGCTCCCGAAAGGGTGGAGCAGATACTGGGGAGAACAGGGAGACGACCAGGCGCTGGTCAGCAATATCAACGTTCTGGAGGGCAAGCGCTGCCTGCTGCTGGACAGGCGGACCGGCACCAACAAGTCGCAGTGGGGGCTTTGCCGGCCGTTTCCCGATATCCCGAAAGGCAGAGCCGTGCTGGAGATTCCTTTCCTGATTCACGGAAAAGGAAACGACGTGCGCTTCTGTTTTGATATACGGGGGGAGAAAACCATTAACGAGCATCTCATCCTGTTTTCCTTCTGGGAAAAAAGACTGTCTTTTTCCGCAAAGATGGCGGAAGGGAAGAAGTTCGGCAGGGGAATTGTGCTGGGCGAGAACGTTCATGACCACTGGCATAAACTTGTCATTCATCTTGTCGCTCGAGACTCCGGCAAAGGCGGAGGAAAGCTGAAGGTTGCGTTGTATAAAAAAGACGGCAAAGGCTGGAAACTGGTAAAACTGGCGGAAAAGGACGGCGTTGTCCCGCCGCGTAAACGCTACGGCCTCATTATGCTCAATACCCTTCCGTATAAAAGAAATTATTTGGTTTACCTGGACCATCTGCGCCTATACAAAACACCGCGGCAGGAGTAACCGAAAACCAGTCCTGCTCCAGTTGTTTTCTGGATTCTTCTATGATGGACTCCTAGACCGATAGTTTTCTGTCCGTATTGCAGAGTTCCATGATTTTCAGAAATATCCGATTCTCCAATATGCGCATTGCAGAAAAATAAAAAAAAATACCACAAAAAGCTTGCAATGTGCATACGCATGCAGTAACGTTTACTGTTGGTGTGCATTAACAAAAGCCAATACAAGAGGAAAATGCACGTTGAAGGCTGGACGTAAACCATTCACGCTGATCGAGCTTTTGGTCGTCATCGCGATTATCGCCATCCTGGCCAGCCTGCTGCTGCCGGCGCTGTCTAAAGCTCGCGAAAGTGCATTTCGCGTGGGTTGCAGCAATAATCTAAAGCAGATAGGAATGGGAATGTATTTTTACGTCAATGACAATGACGGCTATTTTTGTATGCAAGCGCGCAATACAACAGTAGCACCCTGGAATAATGGCCTTGAACCGCAATTTCAGGTTTTAAAGTACCTGAACATCAAAACACCCCGCAAAAGTGTTATGATGTGCCCCAGTGATGACCGTCCAACCGGGGCCAGGTACAACGGCCTTGATCATCCTGAATATCATAATGCGGATGGCAGTAATAATATAGCGTGTTCCTATCTCTCGCACGCTTACGGCGGAGGATTTGACAGCGGCGTATTTAATTGGCCCCAGCAACCAAGTGCCAGACTGTCCTCATTCAAAAAACCAGACAAGCTGTTAATGTTTGCTGATGGTCATGGCAGGTGGTATTTACATCTCTGGAATCAGAACTTTTATCTTTTGCATGGTCGGGGATGTAACTTTTTATATACAGACTGCCATGTGAATTGGCAGGAAATAGGTTTTCCGGAAAAAACAAAGATAGGGGATCACGAATATGTATTCCCTCGCAACAGTGATCTCTTTATCCGTTAGCAATTAGAGAATTCTGAAATACGCAATAATTAGACCTTGTCGCGCCCCTAATTCGACAAAGTGAGATTTTGCCTTTCGGCGTGAAACATCTGAAGAATCGCCCGTTTTGGGGCGTGATGAATCGTGCCCTTTTGGAAGCGCATGCTCTTTGAAAAGTTTCCTCCGCTTGTGGCTTAAGTTGCTTGTGGTGAACAGTTTGTAACATAAGACACTTCGAGGGCGGGGGAAGTCAACCGAAAAGTGGAATATAATTCGTTTATTGGCAACGTGTTGCGACTTTCGCAAACCCCACCAATACTAACTAACGGAGGATTGCGCATGAATGTGAATGTGAAACGTCGGGATTGTATCGTTCACCAAATCGATAACAAAACCCCAGAAAGAGGTAGTGTCAAAAGTGTTATGATAAAAGATGAAGCAGAAAGAAGAAAGGAAACCGTTATGAAACTGTCACCATCATCTCTCGTTCGCATCATTGTCAGTCTGATCGTCATCGCGTCACTTGCCTCGGTGCGCGCGGCGGAGTGGACCGGCGCGCCGAATGTAACGTCGGGTACGGCTACGCTTTGGAATACCGCGGACAACTGGGATCCGTCCGGCGTCCCCGGCGTAGAGGACGACGCTGACTGTCAAATGACTGGAGACGATTATACGATTAACTACTTCAGCCCCATGTCCGCCGCTTCCGTCGGCCGTGTTTTGGTTGACAACGACGAGGAGCACACCACCACGCTGAACATCAATGCCGACAGGTTTAAATCGAGGGCGTCGAATAGCCGCTCGATTGTCGGACCCAACGGCAGTGTGGTTGTAGGCGCTGGCGGAAACGCGCGTTTTGAATATTACTATGTGTCGGGGAGTTGGCTCTATTTGTATACTGACGGCGATTTTACGGTTGACGGCGGAGACGCCGAGTTTTATCCCCATACGGCCCTCGCAATCCGGAGTGGGAGTACAGTCTCGGTTAAGAACGGCAGTCTCGTGACTTGGACAGATAAGAACATAGAAAACATTCGTGTTAGTGGTGGCATTCTGAATATTGAGGGAGGAACCGTGACTTTGGGCGACGGCGGCATAAAACTCGGCGAATATTCTGACGATCTTGGTGGCGGCGGCGCAGATGGGGTCC
>JAIPIM010000253.1 GCA_021734725.1 Minisyncoccota bacterium
TCTGCAAACGGCTGGAAATTGGAAACCGGGGAGTGTACATTCTGTCATGGCGAATCTCCTTGCTTATCGCTTTGTAACTATCTGCAATATAGCAAGTTAAATGAGATTCGCCATCTTTTTTCATGAAATATTCGGGCTAGGTGCGTGGTCCAGACCTCGCTCGCTCTTTTAGGCACGAAGGTATCGCGAGCTAAACGACAGGTTATAACAACCGGTTAAGCGGATTGGTTAAGTGTATACGAGTAAGTCTGATGGATAAGAAAGCGGTTACGTGTATTGGGGCGCAAAGCGTCACACTTATGCGTACACTTAAACGCCACCCTTGCTTGGGCTACACTTACCCGAGCCACTTTTGTCGTCAACTCCGTTGTCTTTTTCAAACAAAGCAGGACGGGTGTGCTCAACCGACGGTTGACGGCATTACTCTGTCCGTCGGCTGTTGAGCGGCCAGGCGTGAGGCCAGGTGATGTTGAGCCCCGTACGTTCAACGGGGGCTTTTTCCAGGAAGGAAGCTGTATCCAACCCGTCACGCGGCGCAAACAGAATCTGCCCCAGGAACAGCCGGTCACTTGTTCCCGGCACGGGTTCGAAACCACCTTTGCGGTCGGAAGTGTATATCTGGTAAAATGCATTTGTATCGCGCGCCACCCCCGCGGGTACAGCAATCCAGATTACATTTGGACGTTGATCCACAAATAACGCAGGCTGAAGTTCCCCAGCCTCCGTTCGCTGCATCACACCAACCGGTCGGACGCCGCGATTAAGCATTGCCGTCAAGAACCACTTGTTAAATCTGATAGTATCGATCACGCGGTCGACATCCGGCATCTTTGCAAAGGCAGCTTCCAGTGATGCCTGCAGCGTTTGCACGCGCTGGTGTTCCTGATTGATCCATACCGCGGTATCGGGCAGTCCTCTGAGTTCGTCGGCCAGCGCGGTCAATGCCGCGCTGTTTCCCGGCGTCATATTCAAGACCATGTTAGTCAGCTTAGCCACCAACTTTGCTTTGGGCACGAGCTGCATCGCATCATCCGCAGCCACTCGACGGATCTGTTTAAGTAGAAAGATGTCGATCCCCTCCTCTTGCGGCGCCATGGCCAGAAGTTCACGAGCGTACTTGGCGGAGGGCACTAGATTCTGAGATTCTTCCGGCTTGAGGTCAATGTCGTATTCCCGATCTGTCAGATTAATGTGTTCGAGTCTGAGTTTGTACACGTCTGGCGACGTGGTATATACCTTGCTCCAATACACCTTGAAGGCGTTGCCGTCGTCATCGGTTTCTTCACGGGAATAAAAACGGTCGGGATAATACAGCACGTCCCATTCTTCAGCACCCTTCTTCCGGACGCGAACGTACTTGAGATTAAACAACGGCCATTGCCGAATCTCTTCCAGTTGACGGTGCACGCTGAGGGCCTGAGTCCCGTAGTTCCGGCACGCCAGAAGGTCTTTGTACCAAACACTGGTGGTGTCCGCCGGCAATGCATCGATCAACTGACCGCACTGCTCAAGTTCCTGCTCATTGCTCGGCAAACCTCCCACCTCCCGGGTGGCTAACACGGCCGCATCGCGATAAAGGGGCACTTGGTCGAGTACCCGCCGGAAAGCTTTGCTTTCGGGTGCAGCGGGAAATGTGTCAACAAATTCCTTGAGAATGTCTTCATACCGATCCAGATTACGAGCGTTTCGTGCCACATTCTTGATCGTATTCTCTCTTCTAGCTTCTATTGCGGCGCGTGCCTGTTTCACATCCGCTGCTTTCTGCTGAAGCGTCTCCAGTTGTGCAGCGAGCGCTTGCCAACCTTCGCGTTCATCCGGTGTCACCTGGGGATAGAGTTTGCGTCCCTGCCGCACGAGTTCCTGAAGCCGAGCCAGCATCCGTTCATTGACCCTGTCCGCATTTCGCTCGACCCTGTTCTTAAACGTTTCGATATGGCTTGTCAGTTGCGTCATGATTTCACTGAATTCGCGGTCAATCTCGGCTTGCTTGTCATCCTGCCATTTCCGCCAGCCCGCGCGCCACTCTTCAATACGCTGCTTCTCGTCCGCTCCGCCGGCGAGACGCTCAGCCTTATCCAGGAGGGCAATGATTTCGGCATGTGAAGCCTCGTAGCCGCCGCCGCGTATAGCTGCCAGCCGGTCAAGGGCCTCCTGCCGTTCTGTCTCACGCTGTTCCCGTTCATCCAGAATATCGGATGCGCGCCGACTGTAGTCCTGGACGGAAGCACTGCGATACAATTCCGGCCGGACATCTCTCAGGCTGTTGATGTATCGTTTCAGGTCTTCGTATCGTTCGTCCTCCCAGAGGTTCGATAAACGTTGGTGCACCTGCTGTATCTCCATTCGCTCTCGGTAGGTAAGCACTCCAAACACAGCCCCCCCTGCCACGGCAAGAACGGCGAGCAAAATAATCGCCGCTTTAAAGATACGCACCCTCTGTTTTCTACGCTGCAGAACGTCAATTTGCTGGGTTACGGCCGCGGCTAAATCTCCGGGCACGGCATGGCCGAAACTCTGGAGATGCTGCCAGTACTGTTGCAAAACAGTCAGGTCCGGCGTGCGTTTACTCAGTTCGTCCCGAACACGGAGAAGTGCCTCCTCGTAACTTTTTCTCTTCGTTGCTTTCTCACTTTCCTCGTCAAACCATTGCCGGCAGTCTTCAACCCGCTGCAGCATCTCCGGTGCGGGGTGAAAGTCCTGATAGCGTACAAGCCTGTCCCATGCCTGCAGGAGCGTTGCCCCGGCATCGTAATCTTGTTCTTCCGCGGCCTTCGCCAATTCCAGCGACAGCCGTTCGCCCTCCTCAAACGCGGTTTTCTCCCGTTCCTTGGCCAGAACAGATTCCACTTTCGTCATCAGTTCTTCGGGCGCCGGCACAATCCGCCCGGGATCGCTCAACTGATCGTACAGGTCACGCAGGGCTTGCACATCCTTGTTTTGCAGAGCGGCATCCGCCTTTGCTTCCAGTGCTTCGAGTTGCTGCTGCTCCAGCGGCTCAATATTCTCCTGCCACACCGTATTGTCGGCATCGTACTCCCGGATACGGCGTAAAACATCGATACGATCATCCACAGTGCCCTTGTGAACCAAGCGGCGGAATTCCTGCAATAACGGTTCCAGGAATTCTTCCGTCGAACATTCTGCCTCGAGCTTTTCGAGCGTTTCTGTCTGCAGTTCCGGCGGAGGCGTCATGCCGAGGTCAAGGCAGAGATTTCGCCAATTCTTAAGCTCTTCAAAAGTGAGTATATCGGCAAGATCAAAGACCGACGGTGTTTCCATGGCTTCCTGCACGGCTTCCGAACGCATTCCCTTTTCCAAAAATTCGGAGCACTTTGCCAGGCGATTGTTCAAGCCACGACATTGCTCGGCATACTGTTCCGCCATTTCCTGTGCCACAGGAGTCGGCTCCTGTTCATAGCTGTGGATAAATTCGCGGATTCGATTGACTAAGCGTTGTGCCGGGTTCATTCCGCATCCGTTCCTTTCCGACGCTCGGGTTTCATACGCAAATACTTACGGTGCCGGTTCGGCATTTTCACGAACCGTGGTTTCTTGTCGCTCTCTGGTGTGTCTTCTGAGGCATGCGCTTCGCCGTGTTCGACAGATGCAGGTGCCGCAGCTTTTGGCACAGGATTCTTCGGCGCCATTTCGCCGCGGGCCTGACGTACAAAGGGTGTGTCTGACGGATCGCCGAGTGAACGTGTGAGGTCAAGAACCAGTGCTGCGTTGACGGTACGGGGATCCTTGAGCAGCGGCTGATCGGGCAGGCAACAGCGCCACGTACAGGATGTCCCGGCGATCGGGTGCGAAAAATACGTACTGAACGTCACTCCCCAGCGCGTCCTGGGAGACAAAAGCGCCAATGTTTCGTCAATAAGTCCCAGCATATCCATGCCCGGCTCGAAAATGAGATAGATCAGTCGTCCCGGATGCTTGATCAAATTCTCGGCGGGAATACCGGCCCACCCAGCGTCACCGGTGATTTTTTCCCATGTCGACGCCCGAGAGAACTCGGAATCGCCCAGCGGCACCGTCTTTGGCGTATTCAATAAGCGTGCCTCACCCACCCATTCCTCAACAAACAGCCCCTCCCGCGCAGCCAGCCATGCGGGACCACCAACAGGTCGTTCCAGAGGATCCAGAACAATGTGATGCGCAATTTTATTGTCGCGACCTGTATGTTCGCGTTCCGAAACATGGACTCTGGACAGAATGCTTGTGCTTACACCCTGAATGATGCAGCGATGATGGCTGTAGATGACCGGTTCCCCGGCAGTACCGTGCGCACTCTTACCGGTCCGCTTGTATGCACTGAGAGACTCCGCCACGCGGATGGCGGCGGACGACATGCCTTTGGTGTGCGCAACCGTGCAAAAGCCGCTGGTCCCCGGCTTAAGTCCCTTACGGGCAGATGTGTAAATCAGTTCCTGTGCCATAAAAAAACGTCGCGGCTTATACCAGACAAAAACTTTTTCGCCAATTTTCTCAGGATTCAGGGATCATACTTCCGGGACCCTGAACCAGCGGCCGCTGCGCGGACAGCGCAGACGTCTACCCCGGTAGACAAGCGGCACTTGAAGCGGGACCTCGTCGTCGGGCAGCGATACGAACGCTATGTCACCGGAAAACGAACAGTCCTCGGGTGTCACGTCAACGGCCTCGTCGCCTTTGGGGGCCTGTTGCTCAATCAATCCCTGGCGATACAGCAGGTAAAGCATAGGCACACTGATCCAGAACGGATCGATATCCCGCGGCCGCACGCCAAGCATGTTTGTTTCTGGATCGAGCTCGGGGCTTCCGCCAAGGGCGCTGTTGGGCAAAAACAGAATGTCGCCCGCAAACGACTCCGCCGTGGATACCAGTTCAGGACACGTCTGCTCCAAGAGCGCCCGCACGGAAAACGACGTACTCATAATGGCATCCAAATCGAGGACACACGTCCGGCTTTCGGAATCCCATTCCCAAGGTTCTTTCGGAATTTCATAGCCAAGCAGGTCCAGCCAGATATCCGATTTTGGTACCAGTATAACCAGAGTTTTCGTGCTTTTACGCCCTGATTTTTTTCCCGTATACTTTTCGATGCGATTGATCATCTCCGTCAGCAGCACTTCCTGCCTTTGGACCCTGGCGTCTTTGGCAAGCTGTGGATCATGTTTGCCAGTGCATCGTTTTCTAAAGCGCACGTCTTTGGTGGGGTCGAACAGGAAATAAATGGTGTCGGAATAGCAGATATGCTGGGTGGTTGGGTTGTCAACAGAGTCCATACCGGGCTCAAATGATTCCCCCGCGTTATCGTAAAGCACCAGCGTTCGCGACATTTTTTCGCGAGCTTTTTCGTACTCCGGATGATGTTCCGCGGGTGTAATGGAAAAAAGAAAAGGTTTCGGTAGGTTCGTGATCATACCGTCCAGCATCACCTGGTTGTACAGTTCACCCTGCAACTCCGTCTTGCGCAAGGCAACCAGTGCATCCTGGTCTGCATTCAGGAAAAGTTTCTCTTCGAAATCATTGATAATCTGGTTCGTGAGCGCATCGGTGTCGTGAAACGTCATGGCAAAATTACGCGCCAGCATATTGCGGAGGCGCCAGACCATTGCCGTGAGAAAATAGGATTTCCCCGTCGCGGGCGCACCGACAATGGAAGCAAAGAGAGGTGGCATATCGCTAGCGGTGGTGGGAATACGCAGGTGGCAGCGCGGACAGGCCATATCGGGGCAGGTGAGCCCCTCACCGTCAATGGCGTGTCCCTCCGGCGTAAAGCGTGAAGGCAGAAACCGCTGCTGCGCTTCCGGCCCCAGCACGGAGTCACCCACCAAATCATGGTGACGAGCGATGAACAGAAAATCTTCAACGTCAAACTGATGCCAGCAATGAGGACAAATGATGTCCCCTTCCTTTCGTTTCTTAGGACGTCGTTCCGTTTTTCTCTTTTCCTGAGGCAGGCGTGGTTTTTCAGGTGCCGGCGTCTCTGCTTTACGCGCTTTCTCAGCGTAAAGCCATGGCACCAGATCGGCGCGTAACCAGTCTTCGTCTTCCCCGGTCCACACCAGATCCCGATAGCGAAGGGCCCCCTTGACGG